>JAACFA010000131.1 GCA_009937625.1 Gammaproteobacteria bacterium
ACTGGCGCGACGAAGTCAACGGCGAAACCATGGGATTATCGAGTAACATGCGCCGCGCCTCCGAAATGGGATGGATCGAAAACATCATCCAGGTTGGTGCGCGCGGCATCGGCAGCGCGCGACCGCAGGACCGGCAGGACGCGCTCGACTGGGGCGTAAAGTTCTTCCCGATGCGCGAGGTGGTTCACAACGGTATCGAACCGGTGATCGCGGCAATCCCCGAAAACGGCAATCTCTATATCGCGCTCGATATCGATGTCATGGACCCGGCCGTGGTGCCGGCCGTAATCGGTCCGGCGCCGGGCGGCCTGTCCTACTGGCAATTGCTGGGGATACTCGAAGCAGCGGCGGGCCGCGCGCGCATTGCTGGATTCAACCTGGTGGAACTAATGCCGAGCGCCGACGTTGGCGGGCGGGGCGCGCTGGTCGCGGCGCGCATCGTCGCCATGGTCATGGGGCTGGCCGCGCGCCAGAAGGATCACTAGGTATAGTCGCGCGCCTGCAGCATTACCATACCGATAACCCCAACTATAAAACCGCCATAGCCACCGATCACGTGTGCCAGCCCAGCCTCATGATCCACGGCAATCCAGGTCAAAAACGGCATTAGCGCGGAACCGATACCGACCAACAGGCAGGTGCGCGCGATCAAGCGCCTGAGTCCGGCCTTGTCGGTAACCCTGGCCGCGGTGCGCTCGTTGTAGCCCGCGATCAACTCCATCTTGCCCTTGATTCCGATTAGCCAGGCGAACACGAACATCAGTATCGCGATGCCCTCCATGATCAGTGTTTCAATCAACTTTCCAGTCATGGAATATCTCCTCAGTCTGTGTCAGGGAGCGGCCAGCTCCAGCAAGCTCGCCCACTGTTCCGGCTCGATACGGCCAACCAGGTAAAACTCGCCGTCGTCACCCGGTTTGAAAACCAGGCCCTCGCCCTCGCTCGGGTAGGCCGGCGTGGCTTCGCGCGCAACGTTGCCGTGTGCGACGATGACCCGGTTGCTGCCAGGTTGCGGCGCCGATGCCAATAGTTGCCGCGCGCTGGCGACGATCGCGGCGCGGCCGCCAAAATACTGCGCCGCTCGCAGATTCATGACATCCGTAGAAGCCTCGACCGGTCCGACGGCCATCAGGCGCGCGGTTTCCTGGGTGCGGCAATAGGGGCTCGCCAGCACTTCGAAGACTGGAATCTTCAGTCGCCGCATCGCGTTGCCGATCGCAACGGCGGCGTCGCGACCGGCATCCGATAATTGCCGCATGCGCGCGGGATCGCAGTCGAGCCAGTCGTTACGACTGCCCACATCGTCGCTTTGCGACCAGTCGGTCGCGACGTGCCGGAAGTAAATGTTGTACCCACCGGCGCGCAGTGCTTCTACCAATGCCTTGCCCTCGAGACTGGGGGGCTGGGCTGCATGGCCAATGGTAGTGACTACCAGACTGGCCAGCAGCAACGCGCCGAGGGCGACCAACCTGCCAACCGACCCGATTTCGGACGCAATCAACATGAGCGCCTAAGCCGCTTCCTGCCGATGCGCCTCGACGAAATCGGCCATGCTGTTGAATTCCCACTCGATCGTGTAGTCGCCCTGGGGCGGCGCGGTCGCGCCGAGGCCTTCCTGGTTGTAACGGCGGTTGATCCAGACCTTGGTCATACCCATGCTGGTGGCCGGCACCATGTCGTGCGTCAGCGACTGCGCGACGTGCAGAATTTCATGCGGCAACACGCCGAGCTCACGGCGGGCGCGCTCGAACATGTACTCGAAGTTGCGCAGGTTCGGCTTGTAGCAGCCGATATCCTGTGCCGTGTAAATCGCGTCCCACTCGATCTCGAGCCGCGCGTTGCTGCCCATGTAGCTGATGCGATCGCAGTTGGTCACTGTCGCCATCAGGTAGTGCCTACGCAGGTAGTTCAAAGCCTCGGCGGAATCGTCGAACGCCGGCCAGTGCTTGACCGAACGCCCGAAGTCGAAGGCCTCCTGGTCGCTAATCTTGATCTGCCATTTATGCGCGATCGAGCGCGCCACCTCGGCCAGCAGTGAGCTGTAAACCAGCGACGGCGTCGCCGCCTGCTGCTGCATTTCGAACTCGGCAAACAGTTCCAGTACCTCGTCCCGACCCAGTTTGATCGGCACCTTGTCCAGTAACGGTTCCAGCGCGTTGTAAATACCGCTTTCCCAGTCGATCAGCGTACCATAGGTGTCGAAGGTCAGTAGTTTGAAATCGGATAGTTTCATATTGTCCACCGGTTCTATTCAGTCAGTGCTCGGGTTATTCGTCTATTCACCGGGAAAGGATTCTAATCGCATAGGGGGCATGCCGTCTCTGCCAATTCGAATCGCTCCCTCGATCTTAACGCGAATTCGTCGCCTCGAGCGACCAGAAAATCCGGGGGGAAACGCAACATACTGCCAGGCAGGCAGCGGTGGTTGCCGGCTAGCTGATCTCTAAATCAGCAGGGCTAGTTGCGGTAGCTGTTCGGCAAATCGTAGTGGTCGCCGCGGAATTCGCCGAATACTTCTTCCACTTCGGGATTGTGCAGCGGTTCGCCGGAATCATCGACCAGCAAAGCCTGCTCCGAAACGTAGGCGTGATAAGCCGCGGAACCATTCTCTGCCAGCAAATGGTAGAAGGGCTGATCCCTGGGCGGACGTTCATCCTCGGGGATCGATTGCCACCATTCCTCGCTGCTGCTGTATTCCGGATCGACATCGACGACCACGCCTCGAAACGGGAAGTCTCGATGACGCACGACCTGGCCGATAGCAAATTGTGTACTAGTGATGTTCATGAAGTCAATTTATGTGCATTCCGGGATTTTTCAAGTTAGATTCCGCAGATTCCATAACCGTGTTATCGGTCCTGATACCGAAAAATAAACTTTTAAACACGACAGGACTTTGTGTTACAAAATGGGACTGGATGGCAATCGACCAAAAACCAATATGAGTGCAACACTGCCGGCGATACAGGCATTCCTCGAGCAATGCGGCTCGGACTTCGAAGTCTGGCCCTGCAAGCCGGAACTGGCCGATACCGCAGTGTTCTGCGAGCACTACGGGGTCGCGCTGGAAAATTCGGCCAACGCGATCCTGGTACGTTCCAAAACCGGCGAGCAGAAATTCGTGGTTTGCGTATTGCTGGCCACGGATCGTCTGAACACCAACCACACGGTGCGAAAAAAGATGGGGGCGCGCAAGGTTTCCTTCGCCTCGCCGGACGAAACCCGCGCCATCACCGGTATGGAAATCGGTGGCGTCACCCCGATCGCGCTACCGGCAGATTTATCGATCTGGATCGACGACGCGGTCGTGCAATGCGAGTACGTAGTGCTCGGTGGCGGCAATCGCGGCTGCAAGATCAAGCTGGACCCGAAGGCTCTGATGCAGCAGCCAAACGTCGAACTGGTCCCGGGACTGGCCAGGCGCGCCTGATCTACTCGTCGGAAGCGCGGCAAACGAGATCTTATCCGTTCACGGCAGCCCCCGTTTTTCGCCGTCCGTAAAAACCTTCGGTTATACTGCTCGAGTTCGATCCGGATTAACCCGCTCATGCCGTCAACATTCCACAGTTTGATAAGTCGCCTGATAAAAGTAGAGCCGCGAGAGATCCCGGTCGCGGCGCTATCATTCCTGTTTGCCTTCAGTCTAATGGCGGCCTACTACGTGCTGCGACCCGTGCGCGACGCCATGTCCAGCGACTGGACCGACGCCGAGTTGAGCTGGCTGTGGACGCTGAATTTTTTTATCAGCGCGGCTGCCGTGCTGCTCTACGGGTTCGTGGTCTCGAGGATTGAACTTAAAAAGCTGGTGCCCGGCATTTATATCTTTTTTGCCGCCTCCTTCCTGCTGTTTTACCTGGGCACACTCTGGCTCAGCGACACCGGTTTCATCGACAAGTCCTTTTACGTCTGGGTCAGCTTCTTCGCGCTATTCCATATTTCGGTGTTCTGGAGCTTCATGTCCGACATTTACTCCAGCGAACAGTCCCTGCGGCTGTTCGGTCTGTTCGGCGCCGGCGCCAGCATCGGGGCGGTCGTCGGGCCTTCCCTGCCGGTCCTGCTGGGAGAGGCTATCGGCGTTTATAACCTACTGCTGATCGCGGCACTGATGTTACTGTTGATCGTCCCGGTTATTTTTTACCTGGACAAGCATCGAGCGACATCTGCAAGCGGATCGAACGACGAGGCTACCCCTGCTTCGCTGAGATCGATCGGGGGCCATTTCTTCGGCGGCTTCGTCGACTTCCTGAGTCACCGCTTCCTGCTCGGTATCGGCCTTTTTATCCTGCTCTACACGATGATGAGCACCTTCGTCTACTTCGAACTTAAAAACGTCATGGTCGAGTACGATCGCGCAACCCGGGCGCAGTACTGGGGCATGATGGATTTGATCGTCAACACGCTGGCTATCGCGACCGCGCTATTTGCCACCAGCCGACTGGCGACCCACTTCGGGCTCGCGATCACCCTGGCGCTGGTGCCGGTAATCATGGTGTTTGGCTGGATCGCGGTTGCGGTCGCTCCCGGGCTCGCGCTGCTGGTGGCGCTACAGATCGTGCGGCGCGCCGGCAACTACGCCATTACTCGTCCCGGCCGCGAAATGCTGTTCACCGGGGTCGAACCCGAAACCCGCTTTAAAACCAAGCCGGTTATCGATATCGTCGTCTATCGCGGCGGCGACGTCGTTGCCGGATGGACCTATACCGGGCTGGCGCAGGGCGTCGGGCTGGGGCTAGGCTCGATTTCAGTTTTTGCAGCCGCGATTGCATTATTGTGGGCGCTGGTCGCCATCTTCCTCGGCAATCAGTACAGGAAAACGAGCGGTAGCGTTAAAACCGCGAATCGAGTATTAACGGAGACTTGATATGAACGAAACAACAGACGACTTCTCGCGCCGTCGATTCTTACAATCCAGCGGCGCCGCGGCGCTGCTTTATGCGCTCGCGCCTGCCGCAGCTGCCACACCACAGGCAACACCGATCAAGAAAATTATTTCTTCCAGCGGTGAACAACTGTCGGTAATTGGCCTCGGTACTTCGCGCACCTTCGATGTCGACAGCGGCGGCGCCGCTCAGTCACCCCTGGTCGAAGTGATGCAGGCTTTTTTCGATAACGGCGGCCAGTTAATCGATTCCTCACCGATGTACGGCAGCGCCGAGGCGGTTACCGGGGCGTTGTTGAAATCCGTAAGCAACACGCGCGGGCTGTTTACCGCGACCAAGGTCTGGACCAACGGCAAGGACGAGGGCATTGCTCAAATGCAGCAGTCGATGCGCCGTCTCGGCGTCGACCAGATCGATCTGATGCAGATTCACAATCTGCGCGACTGGAGGACCCATATCGAGACGCTGCGTGACTGGAAGCAACAGGGTAAGATTCGTTACCTCGGCATTACCACGTCGCACGGCAGGTACCATGAGGAACTCGAAACCATACTGCAACAGCAGCCGCTGGATTTTGTGCAGTTCAGCTACAACATCGAGAACCGGACCGCCGAACGGCGCCTGTTGCCACTGGCGCGGGAGCACGGCATCGCGACCCTGATCAATCGCCCCTACCAGCGCGGCAGCCTGTTTCGTAAAGTCAGGGGCAAACCCCTGCCGGACTGGGCAGCGGATTTCGATTGCGCCAGCTGGGGCCAGTTTTTCCTCAAGTTCATCGCCTCGCATCCAGGCGTAACCTGCATAATCCCGGCGACCTCGAAACTCAAGCACATGGTCGATAACATGGCCGCAGGCTACGGACGCCTGCCCGACGCCGCGACGCGCCAGCGCATGATCAAGTACCTCGAATCGCTCTAGTCTGCGGCTATCGGCATTCTTTATATTGGAACGGTCGCCTATTTGCCCTTGACGTAACAGCTGTCATGAAAGGTGGCGACCCAGTGCGGGCGATAAGCCACGACCAGGGTAATGGCGCCACCGTTGATGAAGGCTTCGCCAAACATCAGCAGCGGCAGGATCTGCAGGAAATTTCGGGCGATCGAACCAGCCGGCTGAACCCCGGCCGTATACTGCAACCAGGCCGAGGCGGCGCCCGCCAATAATATCGACAGGCCACCGGCAAGAAAGGCGTTGAGGAAAACATAGATAAAGTAATTATGCGGTAACCGGCGCTGACAGAGATACAGCAACAGGCGGGTAAACAGGATGGGCAGCGCGCCCATCAGTAACAGGTTTACCCCGAAGGCTTCCCATCCGGCCGGACCCTGCGAAGTCGCGATCGCCACCACCAGGCTTGCCGCCATCAGCGCGAACTGCCGCTCGAACATCAGGCACAGCAGCGTCATACCCAACAGGTGAAAACTCAAACCGTCCTGGATACCGCCGCGCATCACCCACAACAGGCTCAGCATGACGATCGTGCCGAGAAAAATATGCTGCGCCTCGCTATCGCGAATCTTCGACCAGGGCGCGGTCAGTAAAGCCGCGAGCATCAGCAATACGCAGAGCACGCCGCAACTCCACAGGTATGTATCCGGGAATAAATTGGCGGGGATATCCAAGGATTTAGCGCGGCTCCATCTCGTTATTAACCTGTCCAGGATGACTATTTCAGCCTCTCCAGAAACTGCTGACACCCCCGGCTCAGCGGCTTAGTCCAGGATACTCTTGCCGATCTCGACGCTGACCGTCCTGGCCCTCTCCAGGCATTCGTTGATTTCGGACAGGGTCAATTCGACAGTCGCGCGAGTTTCAGCCTTCCCGCCAGCTGCTGCGACAGCACGCCGGTGTAGAGGCCGTTATGCCAGAAAGGTTTCAGCGGCAGGACATCATTGGGCAGATCGAGGTTCGCGATCGCGGCTACGCCCAGCACCATGTCGTGTAACTGCTGGATGCCGATCAGATTGATCGCGCGCGTGATGCTGTCGACCGGCTCGGGAAACCGAAGTAGGCGCTATTGACCATCTTCAATACCCGGGTCGACAGGTTTGGATCGACCACGATCACCCGGGCGAAATCGTCTATGTCAGAGGTCTCGTCATCCATCAGGCGACGCAGCTTGAGGTAGATTTCCAGAAGCGAGATCAGCCCGGTGATCTCCTCGATTTTTTGTTCGATATCTGGCATTGGTGGATATTTACTACTGTTGATAAAGGCTCGGCACTCAGCGAAGAATCCAGTGAAAGCCTTCGACCCAGTATAGTGTATTAAGCAGGTTTTCACCGCCAGCACCCAACCCGCGCCAGCGCTAAATTAGCCAGAAATAAGCATCAACCCGTCAAGCCATGGAATTAGGGTCGATTCCACCGCTAATACCCTGTAAAGTTTCGAGAAAATAAACAAGGGGGGAGCAGCAATGGATAAAACCGCAGAGTATCTCAAACGGTTCATCAACGGCGTCAAGAAACGCAATCCGGGGGAAAAGGAGTTTCACCAGGCCGTCTCGGAAGTGGCCACCACCATATTTCCCTATATCGCCGACAAGCCGATTTATCACAAGATGCAGATCATGGAACGCATGGCCGAGCCGGACCGGGTCGTGATGTTCCGCGTGCCGTGGACCGACGATAAGGGCAACATCCGCAATCAGCGCGGCTACCGCGTACAGTTCAATAATTCGATCGGCCCCTACAAGGGCGGGCTGCGGTTCCACCCCTCCGTCAACCTGAGCGTACTCAAGTTCCTGGGCTACGAACAGACCTTCAAGAACAGCCTGACCGGTCTGCCGATGGGCGGCGCCAAGGGTGGCTCCGATTTCAATCCCAAGGGCAAAACCGACAACGAGGTAATGCGTTTTTGCCAGTCTTTCATGATCGAGTTACACCGGCATATCGGTGAGGATACCGACGTGCCGGCCGGCGATATCGGCGTTGGCGCACGCGAAATCGGGTTCCTGTTCGGCCAGTACAAGCGTATCGAAAACCGCTTTGTTGGCGTGCTCACCGGCAAGGGGATGGAGTTCGGCGGCAGCGAGATTCGGACCGAGGCCACGGGCTACGGCGCGGTTTATTTCATGCAAAACATGCTCCAACACAAGGGCGATAGCCTGGACGGTAAAACGGTTTGTGTCTCGGGTTCCGGCAACGTTGCAACCTACGCGGTGCAAAAAGTGAATCACCTCGGCGGCAAGGTAGTCACGCTGTCGGATTCATCGGGATTCATTCACGATCCCGACGGAA
>JAACFA010000132.1 GCA_009937625.1 Gammaproteobacteria bacterium
TTTGATACTGACCATCAACGGCATCGGTGCCGGGCTTGCCTACATTCCGGCCGGTGTAATCTCGGATCGCTCGACCCGGCCCGGTTTCCTGATGTTGTTGAGCTTCTGGTGGGTCGCGATCGGGTATTTCAGCGCAACGCTGGCGCCGGGCTTCTGGCCCGTCACGCTGCTGCTGGCGTTTGCGGTCATGGGAGATGCCTTCTGGCATCCGATCGCGACCGGGGTGCTGGTCAAGGAAATGCCGGGGCGGCGTGCGCAGGCGCTGGGTATACACGCCGTGGGCGGCAGTATCGGCGCCGAGGTACTGGCGCCGCTCAGCACTGGTTTTCTGCTGGGATTTTTCGACTGGCAAACCACCCTGCAAATCCTGGTGCTGCCCGCTGTTGTCATGGGACTGTTGTTTATTCCCGTGGCGGCGCGCATTAGCCGCGATACTCCCGGTACGGTCAACCGCATCGACGTTCGCGGGCTCGCGCGGCAGTGGTTCAAGCCGGCGGGGATCGCCTTGATGCTGGTCATGATCCTCTACAACATGGCATTGATGGCACAACTGGCGATGGCCCCGCTTTACTTCCAGAACGAACACGGCCTGTCACCCTTTTACGCGGGGCTGATCTTCGCCGTTATCCTCATGGTCGGTACCGTATTCCAGCCGTTTTTCGGCAAGTACAGCGACGGCCGGGGACGCAAACCCCTGATTCTCCTGGTCCTGTTCAGCGCCAGTTTTTTCGCGCTGTTCGCCGGCCTCAGCGATAGCCTCTACTGGGCGATTCTCGGGTTGTTGCCGGGTGTTGCCGTCCTGACCGCGGTGCGCCCGGTGGTGCTCGCGGCCGCGGTCGAGTATTCCGGCAAGTCGGAAGCGACCACGCTCGGGATCGTATTCACCGTGCTTGACGGGGTCGGGATGTTCGGTGCGCTGCTGGCTGGCCTGATCGGCGAATTCGAGCTCGGATACGCGTTCATCGCGGCCGCAGCCCTGGCGTTGACGGCCGGACTGATATGCCTGTTCCTGACCCTCACGGCAGCGCAGTCTGCCGCCGAGCATGCGATCGTTTCGCAGGTGGCTAGTCCAGCTGATCCCTGATAATCGCGTAGAGCTCGGGCCGATTGGCTGCGATCTCGTCGACGCTGAGACCTTCCAGTGAATGCGGGTACTTGAGCCACGCTGCGGTCTGGTGCAAATAGTAATCGGGTTCGCGTTCGGTTTGATTGCGCGACGGCTTGTAATAGGGCACCGCCACGCGAATATCACCTGGCGTATTCAACCTGGCCATTTTGCCGAGGTGTGCGATAACCGCTTCGATCGTCAGGCCGGTATCGAAAACATCGTCGACGATTAACAGGCGATCGTCGCGGCGACAGTTCTTGACCAGATAATTCATGCCGTGAATGCGGATTTCGTGCGATTGCCCGTCGATACCGGTGTAGGAAGACGTGCGAATCGCGATGTGGTCGGTTTCGATGCCGTACCAGCTGAGGAGCTCCTGGATCGCGATCCCCATGGGGACGCCGCCGCGCCAGATCGCGATCATCTTCGTCGGACGGAATCCATCCTCGATGATGTTGGCGCCGAGCCGGAACGAATCCTCGAGCAATTGTTGGGCCGACAGGTACTGTTTTTGCGTCATCGCACGTGCATTCGTTCGGGTCAATTGGTAGGCTTCGGCAGAATATCACAGCCTTTCGAAAGGACGCAGCGCAGATGCAAAAACGCTTTATCGAGGAGCAAGATTTACTCGAGGATTCCTACCGGCTCGCGGTCGAAATTTACCAGAGCGGTTTTCGCCCCGATTACATCGTTGGCCTGTGGCGCGGCGGCTCGGCCGTCGGTATCTACGTGCAGGAATGCCTGCAGTACCTGGGAATCGAAACCGACCACATCGCGATTCGCACCAGTTACAGCGGCCATGACGATTACTTTCGGCAGCTCGAGCAGGGACGGCCGATACGCGTTCATGGGTTGCAGTACCTGTTCGATAACCTGAATGCCGACGATTCCCTGTTGCTGGTCGATGACGTTTACAGTACCGGGCGCAGCGTGCGCGCCGTGATCGAGCGCCTGCGCGAAAAAACCAGGCGCAATATGGCAACAGATGTCCGTACCGCCACGCTCTATTATCGCGCCAGTGGCCTCGAGTCCATCGAGCCACCGGACTATTACCTGCAGCAGACGGATGACTGGCTGGTTTTACCTTACGAGCTGCTCGATATCAGCCGTGCGCAAATGGTGGCGCACAAGCCCTGGATCGTGCCGCTGCTCGATGCATTGAAACCAGGCTGGAGTTGAGCATGAGATTTTCCTCGCTTACCGACAGGGTCAAGGGCGATGCCGCGGACGCCTGGGACCTGCATTACCTCGCCAAGCAGGCCAGCATGAAGGGCGAAGACGTGATCGTGCTGAGCGTCGGCGATCCCGATTTCGCGACGCCTGACGCCGTGGTCGACAAGGCGCTGCGAGCGATACGCGAGGGCGATACGCATTACACCTCGATCAGCGGGCACGATTCATTGCGCGAATGCATCGCCGAACGACATCACGCGCGCACCGGGCAGATAGTGACCGCGCAAAACGTGATTACGACTTCGGGCGCGCAAAACGCGCTGTTCGCCTGTTCGTTGTGTCTGCTCGATGCCGGCGACGAGGCCATCGTGCTGCAACCCATGTACGTGACCTACGAAGCCACCGTGCAAGCACCCGGGGCGAAGCTGGTGCCGGTGGTCCTCGATCCGGACAACGGCTTTCGGCTGGACCGGGAGGCACTCGAAGCGGCGATTAGCGAGCGTACCCGGGCAATTTTCTATGCCTCGCCCAGTAATCCCACCGGCATCTCGTTGAACCGCGATGAGCTCGCATTTATTGCGGAGCTAGCGCGCCGCCACGACCTGTGGATCGTGGCGGACGAGGTCTATACCGATTTTGTGTTCGACGGCGAGATGCATCATATCGCCTCCCAGCCGGGTATGTACGAGCATGTCATCACGCTCGGCAGCATGTCGAAATCCTACGCCATGTCTGGCTGGCGTCTCGGCTGGGCGATCGCGCCGGCGGAAATGGTCGACAACATGGAAAAACTGGCCCTGTGCATGCTTTACGGACTGCCCGGATTCATACAGCAGGCGAGCGAGCACGCCTTGCGGCATTGTGACGCCGACTTGCAGCGGATGCGTGAAATCTATCGCCGGCGGAGAGACCGGCTGTACGATGCCTTGTCATCGATGAAGGGATTGCAACCGCTATTGCCGGACGCCGGCATGTTCATGATGGTCAATGTGCTGGGTACCGGCATGAGCTCGCATGAATTTGCCAGCGAGCTTTACCATGCCACGGGCGTGTCGGTGCTCGACGCGACTGCGTTCGGCGCCAGCGCCGCGGGTTACGTGCGCGTATCCTACACGGTGAGCGACGCAGAACTGGACGAAGCCTGCCGTCGCGTCGGCCGGTTCGTGGAGAGCCTTTGAAATGACGGGCCAGGCGCCGACGCGTTGCTGGTGGTGTGGCGACGATGAACTGTACCAGTCGTACCATGACGAGGAGTGGGGCGTGCCGGTGCACGACGACCGGCTGCTGTTCGAGTTTCTCTGCCTCGAGGGGGCGCAGGCCGGTCTCAGCTGGATTACGATTTTGCGCAAGCGCGACAACTATCGCCGCGCGTTCGATAATTTCGATGCCCACCGGATCGCGCGTTACGACGACGACAAAATAGCCGCGCTGCTGCAGGATCCCGGGATCGTGCGCAACAGGCTCAAGGTCAACGGCTTTGTCAAGAATGCGCGCGCTTACCTGGCTTTGCTGGAGCAGGGCACTACGCTGGACCATTACCTGTGGGATTTCGTCGACGGCGAACCGTTGCAGAATGGCTGGCAGCAAATGTCACAGGTACCGGCGAACACCGAAATTTCCGACGCGATGTCGAAGGATCTCAAGCAGCGGGGCTTTACATTCGTCGGCAGCACTATATGTTATGCCTTTATGCAGGCTGCGGGACTGGTCAACGACCATACCGTCGACTGTTTTCGCCATCAGCAATTGAAACGAGTTTGATATGTCAGTGCAGACCAAGGTCGAGTTCCTGTCCAAGCGCACCGAGCGGCCCATTTATTATGCTTCCAGCGCGGGTCGTAACGCGGCTCACAAAATCGACCAGCCGATGAATATCGTGACTGTCGAGGTGGATGACGCGCGTCAACGCGAGGACGACGCGCTGCGCGACGAATTTGGCCAGCACCCGTCCGGTTTCGAATTACTCGAGTTTCCGACCGCTGTCGACAGTTTCCTCGACCCGGCGCAGATCGAAACCGTGTACGAGGCCGAGATCGCGAATTTCCTGAAGGCCGTGACCGGCTGTTACCGCGTACATATCTTCGATCACACGGTGCGTGCTTCTGACCCCGAGCTACGAGAAATCAAGAACATACGCGAACCCGCCTACCTGGTGCACAACGATTACACCTCGAATTCAGGCTTCGTCTGCCTGCAGGAAAACCTGGGCGACGATGCCGCGAGCCTGGCGCAGGGCAGGTTTCAGATCGTCAACGTCTGGCGTCCGCTGGTCGACCCGGTGGAGGATTTCCCGTTGGCTTTGTGCGATGCGCGCAGCCTCAGGACGGAAGACCTGGTCGATACCGAGCGGCGCGCACCGAATCACGTGGGCGAAATTCAACTGGCGCTGCACGATCCGCGCCAGCACTGGTATTTCTATTCGCAAATGCGTCCGCCAGAGGTGCTTTTATTCAAGACCTTCGACTCGATCGACGGCGGCGTCCACCCCTGCAGCATTCATAGCGCAATCCGGCTGCCGGACGCCCCGGCCGATGCCAGGCCGCGCGAGAGCGTCGAAACCCGGGCCTTCGTTTTTTATCGTTAGCGGCGCAAGTATCAGACCAGGTCGATCTTGAGCGGCACCGCCCGACTCAGGGTGTGTCCGACGGGTGAGGTTCCGACAACCCGCTCATGGATCGCCCTGATATCGTCTTCCGGGGCGTCGCTATCGATGCTCACCCTGACCGAGATATTGTTGTAGCCGGCATTGCCCTGCGGCGCCAGGCCGAGGAAAGTGTGCAGGTCGAGATCGCCTTCGAGCTCGATACTCAGATCCTTGAGCTCGATGCCTGCCGCGGTCGCGTTGGCCGCGTAGCCGACGGCCAGGCAGTGGCCCAAAGCCGCCAGCACCTGCTCGACCGGATTCGGACCGGTGTCGGTGCCGCCGAGTGCCCCGGGCTCGTCGGAAGCCATCGGACCGAAATCACGAATCGTCGCCTCGGAGCGGAAGCCGCCTTTCCAGTTGACCCGGGCATTCCATTTGGTATCCGCAACTTCAGGTTGTTGCTGAATCTTGCCGGCGAGACCGGCGACGGCGTTCATATTGACGTCGTTCAGCGTTGTCGTTACTGATGCGCTCATGGCAGAACTCTCCTCCGGTACGGGTTGGATTTGCATCATAGCGCCTTTTCACCGGGCGCGACAAACCGTCGATCATGCCTCGCAGCCGGTCCCGGACTTGTTTTTGACCGGATTTGGCGACAAAGTAGCGTCCTGAATTTCAGGAGTATTCATGGAAATGTCAGAATCGCGCCAGCAAAAACTGCGAAAGATCTGGGATGCCGCCATCGCGGCGGTAGCGGGCCGCCAGGCGGTACTGAATGCGCTCGACGCGGATAGCCCGTTTTTGCCCGATCTGATTATCGCGGTCGGCAAGGCGGCGTCCGGCATGTGCAGCGGAGCGCTGGAGCGCTTTCCCGGCTGCGAGGCGCTGGTCGTGACCAAGTACGAGCACACCGATCGGTCGCTGCGCGCACAGGCGGGCGTCGAGGTGATCGAGTCCGCGCACCCGATTCCGGATCAGCATTCGCTGGATGCCGGCCGTGCATTATTGGCGCGCATGCGCTCGATGCCTGAAGGCAGCCGGGTTTTGATGCTGGTGTCGGGGGGCGCGTCGGCGCTGGCCGAAGCCCTGCCGGAGGATATGACACTCGCCGACTTGCAGGCGATGACCGACGATATGATCGCCACCGGTAAAACCATCGCGCAAATCAACGCCCGTCGCAAACAAACCTCGTTGATCAAGGACGGTAAGCTGATAGAAGCTTTCGAGGGTGAGGAAATCAGGGTGTACGCGATTTCCGATGTCGAGGGCGACAGCATCGAAACTATCGGCTCGGGTATCGGCGACTGCTGTTGTGCCGAAGCCAAAGCCAGTTCGAAAATCATTGCCTCCAACCAGAGGTCCATGTGAACGAGGAAACCCTGTATGGCGATGTCTTCGAACTCGCGCCGGTAATTGGCGCAGGCCTGCAACAGGCAGAGCCAGGGGTCTATATCTGGGGCGGCGAGCCCACCGTGGTATTGCCGGAAAACCCGGGGCGGGGCGGGCGCAATCAAAGCCTGGCGCTGGCGCTCGCCGAGTATGTCTCGGGCATGGACAATATCGATTTGCTGGTGGCGGGCACCGACGGCACCGACGGCCCCACCAGTGCCGCCGGCGGGATCGTCAATGGCAATACCTGGAGTGATCCCGCGGCCGCGCGCGCCGCGCTGCAGGCGGCTGATGCCGGCAGCTACCTCGAACGACATCGAAGCCTGTTCGTAACTGGTCCGACCAACACCAACGTGATGGATCTCGTCATCGCCATAGTCAGCTGAATCGCAGACAATGAAAGTTTAACCTGATAGCGGGGTCTATTAACTGCAACGGAGATCGAACGATGACTCAACCTGTCTACGCCCTTAACCTGTTCAATGTCTCGAATCAGGACGAGTATCTTGCTTACTCGCGCAGGTCGGCGGCGGAGGTCGGCGCCCACGGCGGTCGTGTTGTTGCCCTGGGAAAATTCCGCGAAGCCGCCAAAGGTGACGTCGAACCACGTGACGTCATGATCCTGGTCGAGTGGCAATCAAAGGACGCTTTTGACGGCTACTGCAACGATCCGGAGCTTGCCGATCTTCATCCTCACCGTGAAAATGGAACCAGTGACTACATCTGGCACCTGTTCGATAAACTCGAAGATCTGCGGCCGCTGCTGAAGCAGTAGATCAACCAATCCCTGGCTAGTGCCAAAATCGGTTGTTCAGAGCAGGGCCTTGATTTCGTCGAGCGCGGCCGGATCTTCGATCGTCGACGGCACCACGTAATCGTCGCCGTCGACCATCGAGCGCAGCGTTTTGCGCAATATCTTTCCGGAGCGGGTTTTCGGCAGACGAGCGACGACCAGCGCTTCCTTGAACGCGGCCACCGCGCCGATATCCTGGCGCACCAGCTGTACCAGTTCCTCGACGATCTGATCGGGTTGGGCGCCCTCGGCATTCTTCAGCACCACGAATCCCATCGGCATCTGACCCTTGAGTTCGTCGCGCCGACCGATCACCGCGCACTCGGCGACCATCGGATGCTTGCCGACCACTTCTTCCATTTCGCCGGTGGACAGGCGGTGTCCGGCGACGTTGATGACGTCGTCGACGCGACCCATGATGAATAAATAGCCCTCTTCGTCGAAATAACCGCCGTCACCGGTGGTGAAGTATCCGGGATAAGTCTCCAGATAGTTTTCCTTGAAACGTTCGACGTCGCCCCAGATGGTGGTCAGGCAGCTCGGCGGTAGCGGCAGCTTGATCGCGATGGACGTTGAAACCCGGCACGGGCACCGTCGAGGAACCCGATTTAACCGGCATCGGCTCGAGGCCGTGCATATTGGCTGCGATCGCCCAGCCGGTCTCGGTTTGCCACCAGTGGTCGAGCACCGGGACCTTGTAGGTTTCGGCAAGCCATTCGTAGGTCGGCGGGTCGAGGCGTTCACCGGCGGCGAAGATGGTTTTCAGGCAGGAGAGATCGTATTTTGCCGCCAGTGCGCCGTCGGGGTCCTCTTTCTTGATCGCGCGAAACGCGGTTGGCGCGGTGAACAGCGCTTTCACGCCGTGTTCCGAAATGACGCGCCAGAAGGCGCCGGCATCCGGGGTCATGATCGGTTTGCCTTCGTACAGCACCGTGGTACAACCATGGATCAGTGGGCCGTAGACGATATAGGAGTGGCCAACGACCCAGCCGACATCGGACGCCGCCCAGTAGACCTCGCCCGGTTCGATGTCGTAAATCGCGCTCATGCTGTATTTCATCGCCACCGCGTGTCCGCCGTTTTCGCGCACCACGCCCTTGGGCTTGCCGGTAGTGCCGGAGGTATACAGAATGTAGAGCGGATCGCTGCCCTTGACCGGCACACAGTCCGCGGGTTTCGCGTCCGCGACCGCCTGCTGCCAGTCGACGTCGCGGCCGGGTTGCAGGTTCGCGCTTGCCTGTGGCCGTTGCAGCACCACGCAGGTATCCGGTTTGTGCTGCGCCATCTCGATCGCCTTGTCGACGATCGGTTTGTACTCGATGACGCGGTTGATCTCGATGCCGCAGGATGCCGTCAGCAACACTTTCGGGGTCGCGTCGTCGAGGCGCACCGCGAGCTCGGGCGGTGCAAAACCGCCGAACACGACCGAGTGAACCGCACCCAGGCGCGCGCAGGCAAGCATCGATATCAAAGCTTCCGGGATCATCGGCAGGTAGATCACGACGCGATCGCCTTTTTGTCGCGTAGCTCGGAGTAGGTGAACTTGCGCTGCTGATCGGTAACTGGCGAATCGTAGATCAGCGCGACCTGGTCGCCGCGCCCGTTGTCGACGTGATAATCGAGCGCCAGGTGGCAGGTGTTCAGTTCGCCATCGGCAAACCAGCGGTAGATGCCGTGTTCATCCTGGGTCAGCACCTGGCTTGCGGGTTGGTACCAGTCGAGCTGGCTGGCTTTTTCGGCCCAGAACTGTTCCGGATTCTCGATTGATGCCTGGTATTCATCTTGATATGACATGAGTGCCCCCTCGATCGATATCTTTAAATCGTATTAAAACCGTTACTCGATACTAATATGCCCGAAGATTGTAGACAATAGGTGATTCTTAATACCTAATATTGCGAGAAACAATCATTATTCGCGATTAATTGTCAACAATTCCCAGAATTAGACCTTGCTAGCGATCCCTGTTGCGCCTGAAGCATTCGTTCATGATCTCGATAAAACGCTGCGACGGGGCGGACAGAAACTTGCCCTTGCGAGTGACGATGCCGTAGCTGCGTTTCGGGAAGTACTGGTCTACCGAGATAACGCTCATTCGGGCGCGGTCTTCGGGCGTGATACAGACATCGGTAACGATGGAAATGCCCTGGCCCAGGCTAACGTAGCGCTTGATGACTTCCCAGCCGCCCGCCTCGAGTGTGACGCGAAAATTGACGTTGTGCTGGGCAAACACCATTTTGACGATATGCCAGGTGCTCAGATGACGTGGCGGCAGTATCAAGCCGTACTTACCGATGTCGTTTATGGTGACCTTTTCCATCTGCGCCAGGGGATGTTCCAGCGGGGTAATGACTACCGGGTTGTAGGTTACGATCGGGTCGTAAACCAGGTCATCGGGTACCTCCAGCATCGATCCGACCGCGAAGTCGACCGAGTCGGTGCGCAGCATTTCCATCCCATTGCGTCCGGTCTCGTTGGCCAGGCGCAACTTGATGGCCGGGTACTGCTGCGAAAACTTGCCCACCGGGTCCGGCAGCACGTAGAGAATCGTCGATTCACCCGCCGCGATATTGAGTTCGCCCGAAGTCAGGTTGCCGCAGTGGGCATCGAAGGTTTCCTTGAGCCGATCGATACCCTGGACATGGGGCAGGCACAGTTCGTATAGAATGCTGCCCTCGGTGGTCAGGCTCAACTTGGGACCGTTGCGCTCGAACAGGGTAGTCTCCATTTCTTCTTCGAGGGCATGAATCTGCAGTGATATCGTGGGCTGGCTGGCAAACAGGGACTCGGCTGCCTTGGTCATGCTGCCCAGTTTCGCGGTTTGACAAAACGCGCGCAGTTTTTTCAGATGATTCTGTTTATAGTAACTAGTCGACATGGTTTCGCTCCGAACCCCCGGATTATTGGGCTATCCAATATAAAAATCAAATTGTATGCATTAATTTAATCCTGGCTCGACGCGAAATGAGCGGTTGTATCGCTCGAGTCGTTAGCAGGACGCTAAATGTCGACCATCTGCTAGTTTGGAAAGTTGTGAAGGGTCACGCTTTATCGCTGCCCAAAAAAGATTATTCTATTGCAAATTCCAATAGGCTAGATTAAATAAATTGGCTTTTTAAATAATCGTGCATCGGTATATTCGATGTGTTGGGCTCTAGGAGCCATATTAAAACCCGTACGACGAGAGATTACGACGACATGACGAGAGAAGAGCAAATCGCCGCGCTTGAGAAAGAGTGGCAGGAAAATCCCCGCTGGACCAACATAACCCGCGGTTACAGTGCAGCCGACGTGGTGCGCCTGCGGGGCTCTGTGCAGCCGGAAAACACGCTGGCCCGGATGGGTGCGGAGAAGCTGTGGGGGCAGGTCAACGGGGCGGCGAGAAAAGGTTATGTCAATTGCATGGGTGCCCTGACCGGCGGTCAGGCGATGCAGCAGGCCAAGGCCGGAATCGAGGCCATTTACCTGTCGGGTTGGCAGGTGGCCGCCGACGGTAATACCTCCGAGACCATGTACCCCGACCAGTCGCTTTACGCCTACGACTCGGTGCCGGCGATGGTGCGTCGTATCAACAATACGTTTCGCCGTGCCGACGAAATCCAGTGGAGCCGCGGAATCAATCCCGGCGATGATAATTTCATCGACTATTTTCTGCCGATCGTAGCCGACGCCGAGGCCGGTTTCGGCGGGGTACTCAACGCCTTCGAATTGATGAAGAACATGATTGGCGCGGGTGCCGCCGGCGTTCACTTCGAGGATCAACTGGCCGCGGTCAAGAAATGCGGGCACATGGGGGGCAAGGTGCTGATTCCAACGCAGGAAGCGGTGCAGAAGCTGATTGCGGCGCGGCTCGCGGCCGACGTCATGGGCGTGCCCACCGTGGTACTGGCGCGCACCGACGCCGAGGCGGCAAACCTGCTGACCTCGGATGTCGACGATAACGACAAACCCTTCCTTACCGGCGAGCGCACCAGCGAGGGTTTCTACGTGGTCAAGAACGGCCTGGAGCAATCGATTTCGCGCGGTGTTTCCTACGCCAGGTACGCCGATATGGTGTGGTGCGAAACCGGCACCCCGGATCTTGGATTTGCGCGCGAGTGGGCCGAAGCGGTGCGCGCCGTGCATCCTGGTAAGCTGCTCGCCTACAACTGCTCTCCGTCCTTCAACTGGAAGAAGAATCTCGACGATAAAACCATCGCCGAGTTCCAGGACAAGCTGGCCGAGATGGGGTACAAGTACCAGTTCATCACGCTCGCCGGTATCCACAACATGTGGTACAACATGTTCGACCTGGCCTACGACTATGCCCGTGGCGAGGGCATGAAACACTACGTCGAAAAAGTACAGGAGCCGGAATTTGCGGCGGCCGATAAAGGTTACAGCTTCGTCTCGCACCAGCAGGAAGTTGGTGCCGGTTACTTCGACGACGTGACAACCACGATCCAGGGCGGCTCGTCCTCGGTGACCGCGATGGCGGGCTCTACCGAGGAAGAGCAGTTCTAGCGACTGCTGCTGGACAAGCAAGGCGCATGCGGTTCTATTGTATGCGCCTTTTTTTTGCCTGTTCGAGCGCACGGGACTTGTGATATGACATTTAAAACCGCGGATCTGAGTGATGCCAGCGAGGGCAGGGCCCAGGTTGTCCAGCCAGGATTGCGCGACTTCGGCGGCAAGCGACGGTTTCATGGCGAGATTGTTACCATCAGGGCCGATGGCGATTTTTCGCGCGTGCGCGAACAGGTCAATCTCGACGGTAGCGGCAAGGTCCTGGTAGTCGACAACAATGCCTCGCTGGCATGCGCGCTGCTGGGTGATCTGCTGGCCGCCGCGGCGCGCGACAATGGCTGGCAGGGCGTGGTCGTCAATGGCTGCATCCGCGACGCCGCCGATATTGCTAACATGGCAATCGGTGTCAAGGCACTGGCCACCAATCCGCGCCGTGGAGACAGGCAGGAGCGTGGCGAGGTCAATGTCACGCTCGAATTCCTCGGTGCCAGCTTCCGTCCGGGTGAACATCTTTACAGCGACGAAGACGGCATTCTGCTGTCGGCAGAGCCGTTAATCTGAGGGTTGGCGTTTAAAGCGTATCTTCTGCGGATACGGGAAAACGTCCTCGTAGATACCGGCCCTGATGTTTTCCTGTTTCTGAATCCAGAAATCGGCGTCCAGCAGGTCACGATGATATTTCAGAAATGCCTGGCGCACGCGGTTATCGGCAAACAGGAAGGTCACGAACTGTTCCGGAAACACGTCGTTGGCGGCAACGCTATACCAGGGTTCGGCCGCGAATTCGTCTTCCGGGTACATCGGTTCGGGAATCTTGCGAAAGTTGCATTCGGTCAGGTAGCAGATCTCGTCATAGTCGTAAAATACGATGCGTCCCTGTCCCTGACCGGTCACGCCGAAATTTTTCAGCAGCAAGTCCCCGGGAAATATATTCGCCGCCGCCAGTTCCTTGATGGCCTCGCCGTAACCCTTCATCAGGCGCGCCAGATAGGCGTCGTCGGCCTGCTGCACCGCGAGGTTGAGCGGCGTCATGCGGCGTTCGATGTAGACATGCTTGAATACGATCTGGTCACCCTCGTTGGCGACGGTGTTGGCGCAGGTTTCGTACAGTTCTTCCAGCAGGTCGTCGGAAAATCGATCGCGCGGCAGCGCCACGTGCGAATACTCGAGGATGTCCGACATGCGCCCGACCCGGTCGTGCATTTTTACCAGGCGGTAGGTGTCCAGCACCTCCTGGCGCGTGGTTTTTTTCGGCGGTGGAAATCGATCGCGGATTACCTTGAACACATACGGATAGGACGGCAACGTGAAGACCGCCATTACCATGCCCTTGATGCCGGGTGCAAAAATGAGTTCGTCTTCCGAATGCTTCAGATGATGCAGAAAATCACGATAGAAGACCGTTTTGCCCTGCTTGTGGAGACCGATGGCAGAATAAAAGGACTCCTTGCTGCGGGTCGGCATCAGGCGGCGTAAAAAAGCCACGATCGACGATGGCACCGGGTGATCGACCATAAAATAAACGTAGGAGAACTCGAACAGGCGCGTCAGCCCCTGCTTGCCGATGATAATCGCGTCACAGAAGATCGAGGCGTTGCCGCTGTGCAGAATCGGAATGGCGAACGGCACGGCATTGTCCGAATTGATCACGCGCCCGACGATATAGGCGGCCTTGTTGCGGTAGAACACGGCGCTGATGACCTGGAACTGGAAGTTCAGATGCACGCGTCGCGGTTGTGGAAATGTCTGCTTGATCAAGGCCCGGCTAATGTAGCGCACGTCGCGCCCGATGTTTTCGAACGGCAGGTTGAATCCGCTGTCCAGCAAAACCTGCTTGATCGACGAGCGCAGGCCGCGCCTGGCCGGATAGTAAACGTGATAGGAGGGCTTTTCGGAATCGATGAACTCGGTCGAAACCGCACTACGAACGAAAATGTAATCGTTTCCGAAATAGTCGCGATGAAACAGGGCGCAAAATACCGAGTTGTAAAAGGTCTCTGCCAGTTCCGGCTGCAGGTGATCGCTGATCAGCTGCACGTACTCGCGCTTGACGTCAAACCAGAGTTGGCTGTTGAAGGGTTCCAGGTCGAACAGTTTCTGCAGGTCGCGAATCGCATCCTTGACGCGAATATCGTAGAACTTGATGCGCTCGCGCGAAGCCGAGCGCTCGGCCTCCCAGTCGGCGTTTTCGAAGCGTTCCTTGGCGCCCTTGGTGATCTTGCTGAAAATCGTGAAATGGCGATTGAAACCCTTCAGGATGGCGGCGGCAATCTGCGTCGAAAGCCCTTTGACCGGAATGTCCATCAATGAGCTCCTCGAGCGTTACGGTTTACGCGACGGAATATCAAGGCGCTGCCTTCGTTCCCACAGGTTCTTGCGGCTGATGCCGAGCATGCGCGCGAGCTCGGTTTCGTTGTATTGCGGCTGATATTTCTTGACGAAACTGACGAAGTAATCGTCCAGCGAAAGCCGGTTCTCGAGTTCGTAAAGCGGGAGTTGGTGAGCGGTATCGACGTTGTTCAGCGCCAGGTCGTCGGCGTCGATGCTGCCGCTATGTTTCAGGATAACCGCGCGCTCGATTATATTCTCGAGTTCGCGCACGTTGCCGGGCCACGGGTAGCTTTGCAGTTGCTCATAGGCGTTGTCCTCGAAGGTCATGGAATCACGGTGGGTGCGTTGCGCCATGCGGGTCAGGATCGTGTCCGCCAACAGCCTGATGTCGCCGCCGCGTTCCCGCAGTGGCGGTAGATTAACCTCGAATACATTCAGTCTGAAATAAAGATCTTCGCGAAAAGTTTTCTGCTGCACCATTTGCGCCAGGTTCTTGTGGGTTGCCGCCAGAATGCGCACGTCGACCTTGATGACCTTGTTCGAGCCAACCCGACGGATTTCGTTATCCTGCAGTACCTTCAGCAGGCTTCCCTGCGCCGCCAGCGGCAGCTCGCCGATTTCATCGAGAAACAGGGTTGCACCGTTGGCGGTCTCGATCAAACCCTTTTTCATTTCCAGGGCGCCGGTAAAGGCGCCACGCTCGTGCCCGAAGAGTTCCGACTCGACCTGGTTTTCGGCAATAGCGGCACAGTTGACGCTGACCAGCGCCTGCTTGCGCCGTTCGCTCTGCGAGTGGATTGCGCGCGCCACCAGTTCCTTGCCGGTGCCGGTTTCGCCCTGGATCAAAACCGTGGTGTCGGTAGGCGCCACTCGCCGGATGCGATCGAGCACTTCGAGCATCGGTTCGCAATGCGCGACTATGCCGTCGATCGGATAGTAACGAGCGACTTCCTGCTTGAGCAGGGTGTTTTGCTGTTCGACCCGGGTCTTGTCGAGAATCCGCTTTACGGTGAGTATCATTTCATCGTGATTGAAGGGCTTGGAAATATAGTCCACCGCACCCTGTTTCATTGCTTCCACGGCCGATTGCACGGTCGAATAGCTGGTCATGATGAGGACCGGGGTCGGGGCCGCACGCGGGATTAGCGTGGTTCCGGGTTCCCCCGGCAGCCGCAGATCCGAAATGATCAGATCATACATGTTGATCGAGTTTTCCTCCGCCTCGGCGACCGAGGCGACCCCGGTGACATCGTGGCCCTGGCGCTGCAGCAGGCGCACCAGGCTTTCCTGGATGATGGGTTCGTCCTCGACTACGAGGATACTGCTCACGCCTGTGCCGCCAGTGATTTGTCGAAGCCGGGCAGCATGATGTCGAAACGGCATCCCTGTCCCGGTTTGCTGTGGACCGTGATCGAGCCACCGTGCTCCTGGATGATGTTATAGGTTAACGACAGCCCGAGCCCGGTACCCTCGCCAACCATCTTGGTCGTGAAAAACGGTTCGAAAACACGCGCCAGGTGCTCTTCGGCAATACCGTGACCCTGGTCCCTGACCGAGATTTTAACCTGGCTCTTGGTTACCGTGGAGTCGATGGTAATCGTCTGGCCGGGTTCCGAGGCATCGGTCGCGTTGGTCAGCAGGTTAACGAATACCTGCACCAGTTTCTGCGCATAACCGGTGACGAACACGTCCGGCGGGCACTGGTTGTCGTAATTCATCTGTTTACCGGCATGGCTCAGGGAAACCAGGTTGATGGCCTCGTCGATGACCTGCGCCAGGTCCAGGTTTTCCGCGGGAAACTCGTCGGGCGCTCCGGCGTGACTATAGTCAGACAACGACCCGACGATGCGGCTGATACGATCCGTCTGGTTCAGAATCTGATCGAGGCCCTCGCTGGCGCCGGGGGTCGTGTCCGGGTCGGAGCGTAAATCCTGCGCCAGGCAGGCTATGCCGGTTACCGGGTTACCGATTTCGTGCGCGACCCCGCTTGCCAACTGGCCGATCGAGGCCAGCCGCTCGTTATGCGCCAGCTTTTCCTGCAGCGAATAGCGTTCGCTGCGATCCTCGATCAGAATCGCGATTCCGCCATAGCCTTCGGACTGCCCGCTGACCGTCGCCTTGAACAGGTTCAGCACCCTGACCTGGTTCTGCACCGCGATCTTGAAATCGCCGACCATGGATTCATCGCTGGCGATAAAGCCGGCCAGCAGCTCGTTCCACGGCGACTCGAGTTGCTCGATAGACTTGCCGATGGCGTCCCGCTGTTCGATTCCTGTGAGTTTGCCGAGCTTCTTGTTCCAGCTAATAATAACGTTGTGATTGTCGATCGATGCCGCGCCCAGCGGCAGATCCTGCAATACCTGGAAATGAAAGCGCCGCAGTGCGTCGAGTTCGCTCGAGACGCCGCGCAACTCGGAACGTGACTTTTCCTGGGTGTTACCGACGAACTGGATAGTATCGGCGAGCGCGGACTGGGTTGCGCGATCGATTTGCAGGTGCTCGTTGACGATCATGCGGGACAGTACCGGCCCCACCAGGCCGGACAGGTTGCGCAACCTCGCCCGGGACCAGCCCGAGATCGGCCATCGCCCGATCGACCTCGTTGTGCGCGATGTCGTTACCGACAATGCTGCTCAACTGCTGTTCGAATTCGGCGATCGAGATCGCTTTGACTTCCCCGCGAGGAATCAGGAAGCTTTCACGGCTGCAGGCTTCCGCGACTTCACGCTCGTCCAGCGATTGCCGGCTCAACAGCGAAACGATGACGAAGGTCAGGCTGTTGAGCACCAGCGACCAGAGCGCCGCGTCGGTGGTGCTCATGGCGAGTTCGGGGATCGTGAAGTAGGGGGTTTCGATAATACCGGCGCGTTCGAATAGCGGCACGAACAGGGTGAAACCCCAGATCGTGGCGCCGACCACCAGACCGGCGATGAAACCCTTCTTGTTGGCACGCGGCCAATAGAGCAGACCCACCACGCCCGGCAAACACTGCGCCACGGCAACGAACGAAATCAGACCTAAGCCTGCAAGCCCTGGATTTTGGTCCTGCACCAGGTAAAACAGGTAACCGATTCCGACAATCGACATGATCACGAAGCGACGTCCCCACAGCAACCACTCGTACATACTGGCGCCGCGGGAAAGCTTGGGCGGAAAGCTTGCCGGCAGCACGAAGTTGTTCATGCACATCGAGGCCAGCGCCAGGGTGGAGACGATGATCATCGCGCTGGCCGCGGACAAGCCGCCCATGAAGGTGAGAATCGGCAACACCGAAGACCCGCTGTCGAGCGTGATACCGAGCACGAAGAAATCGGCCGGGATCGTAAGCTGCATCGACTGGCCGGCCCACAGGATTGGCGGGATCGACAAGTTCAGCAGCAGCAGGAATAGCGGGAAGGCCCAGCTCGCGGTTTCGATGTTCTTGGGTTTGATACTTTCGACGAAAATCATGTGGAACTGGCGCGGCAGCAGGAAGGCCGCGGCAAAGGACAGCAGCATCAGGGTTGCCCAGGGACCCTCGGTCACCGGGGCAAACAGCGCCGCGTTGGCCTCGGGATGTTGCTGCAGATAGCGATTGAGCTCACCGAAGCCGCCGAAGATACCGAACACCGCGAACAGCCCGACGAGCAGCAAGGTGATCAGCTTGACCAGCGATTCGAAGGCGATCGCGACCACCAGGCCGCGATGCTTTTCGCGCAGCGAAATATGGCGCGTGCCGAACAGGATCGAAAACAGCCCCACGGTGATACAAAACATCAGTGCAATAAGGTGTTGCTCGGTTTCATTGGTCATGATTTGCAGGGTGTGGGTGACCGCCTCTATTTGCAGCGACATGTAGGGCAGGGTACCGGTCAGCACCAGCAGGGTGACCAGTACCCCGGCAAGCTGGCTGTGGTAGCGAAACGCAAACAGGTCCGCCAGCGAGGCCAGGCGATAGGTTTCGGTGATCTTCAGGATCGGCCGCAACAGGATGGGCGAGGCGACGAATGCCAGCGTGGTGCCGAGATAAATCGTCAGAAAGTTATAACCTTCCTTCTGCGCGAAACCGACGCTGCCGTAGAAACTCCAGGAAGTGGCATATACCCCGAGCGACAGGGTGTATACCAGCGGATGGCTGGCCAGCGATTCCGGTATCCAGCCGCGGTCGGTCGCGGTCGCGATGATAAACAGCAGCCCCAGGTACATGACCCCGACGACAAACAGTTGCCATAGTTCAAATTGCATTTTTACGCAGCAGGCGCTGCAGGTAGTAGGACAACAATATGATGCCGAACCAGACCAGGTAAGGCAGGTACCAGGGCGAGTCGATCGCAAACCACAGGTGGAGTAGCGGCGGTAACAGGATCAGGGAAGCGATCAATACCACCACGATGGTGATTTCGGTAGGGCGTAAATCGGAGGATAAGAGCGACAATGTGTTACCCCTGGTTACCTGATTTTGCTTTAGAGTGTTACCTATCGTGACGATCAGGTCAACCAGGCGCGTTATCCCCCCGATTTGAATTCATTTTCGGGATTCCAGACACGCGACCCGAGCGGCAATATCTTGTCGCTGGGCGGGGTTTATGTAAGCATATCCGGGCCCACAGATAAAACACACCAATTCCCCGAGGAAGGCACGATGTCAGAAATCAAAACCTATCCCGCTCCAGCCGAGTTCGCCGCGCAGGCAAACGTAACCGCGGAGCAATACGAATCCATGTATCGCCAGTCGGTCGAAGACCCCGAAGGTTTCTGGTCGGAGCAGGCCGAAAATTACATTTCATGGTTCAAACCCTGGAACACGGTCAGCGACTGGAGCTTCGAGGAGGACGACCTCCATATAAAATGGTTCGAAGGCGCCGAGCTAAACGTTTCCTACAATTGCCTCGATCGTCACCTCGATAGCCGCGCCGATCAGACCGCTATCATCTGGGAAGGCGACGATCCCAGCGAAGATCGTAAAATCACTTACGCCGAGCTGCACCAGGAAGTATGCAAATTTTCCAACGTACTCAAGAGCCAGGGCGTCAACAAGGGCGATCGCGTTTCTATTTACATGCCGATGATCCCCGAAGCCGCCGTCGCGATGCTCGCCTGCACCCGCATCGGTGCCGTGCATTCGATCGTATTCGGTGGATTTTCGCCGGACGCCTTGCGCGATAGAATCCTAGATTCCGATTGCCGGGTGGTCATCACCGCCGACCAGTCGATGCGCGGCGGCAAGCGCGTGCCGCTCAAGGATAATGCCGACAAGGCGGTCGGCCAGTGCCCCAATGTGGGTTCGGTCATCGTCGTTAAGCGTGGCGGCGATCCCGTCGAGTGGGAAGAGGGCCGCGATGTCTGGTACCACGAGGCCATGGCCGCGGCTTCCGCCGACTGCGAGCCCGAGCACATGGATGCCGAGGATCCGCTGTTCATCCTTTACACCTCGGGCTCCACCGGCAAACCCAAGGGCGTCCTGCACAGCACCGCCGGCTATCTGCTGCAGGCCGCGATGACCCACAAGCTGGTGTTCGACTACAAGGATGGCGAGGTCTACTGGTGTACCGCGGATGTCGGCTGGGTAACCGGGCATACCTACATCGTCTATGGTCCGCTGGCCAATGGCGCAACCACGCTGATGTTCGAGGGTATACCGACTTATCCCGATATTTCCCGATTCTGGCAGGTGTGCGACAAGCACAACGTATCGATTTTCTACACCGCACCGACCGCGATTCGTTCGCTAATGGGCGCCGGAGACGAGCCGGTCAACAAGACTTCGCGCAGCAGTCTGCGCCTGCTCGGCACCGTCGGCGAACCGATCAATCCGGAAGCCTGGGAGTGGTATCACAAGGTCGTCGGCAACGGTAAATGCCCGATCGTCGATACCTGGTGGCAAACCGAAACTGGCGCTCACATGATGACGCCGCTGCCCGGCGCGACCACGACCAAGCCGGGTTCGGCGACCTTCCCGTTTTTCGGGGTAGTGCCGGTTCTGCTCGACGATCAGGGCAATGAAATCGACGGCAATCCGGCCGAGGGCAATCTCGCCATCAAGGCACCGTGGCCGTCGATGATGCGTTCGGTCTACGGCGATCACAAGCGTTTTTACGAAACCTATTTCGCGATGTTCAAGGGCTATTACTTTACCGGTGACGGCGCGCGCCGCGACGAGGATGGTTACTACTGGATTACCGGCCGCGTCGATGACGTGCTCAACGTCTCCGGTCACCGCCTCGGTACAGCCGAAATCGAGTCGGCATTGGTGCTGCATGAGAAGGTGGCCGAAGCCGCCGTGGTCGGCTACCCGCACGAGCTTACCGGGCAGGGCATATACGCCTATGTCACGCTGATGGCCGGCGAGGAGGGCAGCGACGAACTGAAGGCGGAACTGGTAAAACAGGTGCGTTCCGAAATCGGGCCGATCGCCAAGGTCAATATCATCCAGTGGGCCCCCGGTCTGCCGAAAACCCGTTCCGGTAAAATAATGCGCCGTATCCTGCGCAAGGTTGCGGCGAACGAGCTCGATAACCTGGGCGATACCTCGACCCTGGCCGATCCCGGCGTTGTCGATAACCTGATCGACAACCGCGAGAATCGTTAGCGTTATCTCGTAATAACAGAAAGCCCTGCAACAAGCGGGGCTTTTTTTCCCGTTTTCGATATCGAAACGGCCGTATGACCTACTCGCTCGGCTTTTTGAGCGAGCAGGTCATACGCGGCGTATCGGGCACGGCTGGTTCCTGTGAGGCTTGCAAGTTCTCATTATTTTCTCTAAACTCGCTGAGAATAAAATGAGAAGGACAGCCGAGCATGCTCACTTCACAGGAACAAAAGAC
>JAACFA010000332.1 GCA_009937625.1 Gammaproteobacteria bacterium
ACGGCTTTCGCTTTAATCAAAACACCCCCTGCCGCTAGCGGCAGGGGGTTTTCAGTTGAAGGCATAACATCATGCAACATTTAATTATCGGTGCAGGTCCTGCCGGCGTTGTCGCCGCCGAGACCCTGCGCAAGGCTGATCCCGATGCCGCTATCGCAATTATCGGAGACGAGCCCGAACCGCCTTATTCCCGCATGGCGATCCCTTATTACCTGATCGACAATATCGACGAAACTGGAACCTACCTGCGCGATCCAAAACAGCATTTCGGCGATTTGAATATCGAGGTGGTGCAGCAGCGGGTCGACAAGATAGACACCGCGGGCAAATCCGTAACGCTTGCCGATGGCAGCAGCCGCGGCTATGACAAGCTGCTGCTGGCAACTGGATCGCGTCCGGTCAGTCCGCCGATTCCCGGGCTCGATTTGCCGCAGGTGCATTCCTGCTGGACGCTCGAGGATGCGCGCAACATTGCCAAGCTGGCGCAACCGGGTTCCAACGTGGTGCTAATCGGCGCCGGTTTCATCGGCTGCATCATTCTCGAGGCGCTGGTCAAACGTGGTGTGAACCTCGCGGTGGTCGAAACGGGAAACCGCATGGTGCCGCGCATGCTCGACGAAAAAGCAGGTGGCCTGCTCGAGACCTGGTGTAAAAATCGGGGTATCGATGTGCACACTTCATGCAGCGTCAATGGCATTAGCGACGCTGGTGAAAGCCAGGTAGAGGTTGCTTTAAGCGACGGCAGCAAGCTCGGCGCGGCGCTGGTGATCACCGCGACCGGGGTCAAGGCAAATACCGACCTGGTGGCCGACAGCGATATCAAGGTCGACCAGGGCATCCTGGTAGATCGCCGCATGCAGACCAGTAACCCGGACGTTTATGCCGCCGGCGACGTGGCCCAGGGTGTCGACTTTTCCACCGGCAATTTCGAGGTACAGGCGATTCAGCCGACAGCTACCGATCACGGGCGCATCGCCGCGCTCAACATGGCCGGGCAGGGGAGCGAGCATCACGGCACCCTGAACATGAACGTGCTGGATACGGTAGGCCTGATTTCCTGCTCGTTCGGCCTGTGGATGGGGGTCGACGGTGGCGACAGCGCCGATCTCTATAATCCGGAAGAGTTCCAGTACATCAACCTGCAGTTCGATGGCGACCACCTGGTCGGTGCCAGCAGCGTCGGTAAAACCCAGCACGTCGGCGTGCTGCGCGGCCTGATCGAGTCCAGGATCCATCTCGGCGAATGGAAACAGCGCCTGATGCAGGATCCGACCGCGATTATGGAAGCTTACCTCGCCTGTACGCAGGAACTCTCGTATCACTAGGTTAGGATGAACGTCAACATCGAGTTTTACGCGTCGTTGATGAAGTACCTGCCGCCGGGCAAGAGCCGCTTCCGGCGCGAGGTCAGCGTCGAGGATGATATTACGCTGAGCCGCCTGATCACGCAGTTTCATATTTCCGAGGCCGAGGCCCACCTCGTCCTCGTCAATGGCCATTTCGTCAATTGCGGTGAAGACCGCGACCAGCGTAAACTCGTCGAGGGCGACACCGTCTCGATCTGGCCCCCCGTCGCCGGCGGCTAGACCGGATCCGATGAGCGATGGCCCGGACCCACCGCCTGACCTGGTCGAGTATGAAATGGGCTATGGCGCCGACGAGTTCGGCAAGGTTTTGCTGGGTCCTTTCAGCGGCGAGCGCAGCGATTTCGATGCCACCGAGATCGGGCGCCATCATTGGCGCGTTTCGCTCGCGGATTCGGCTTTCGAAGTCGATATCAGGGTGGCTGAAAAGCCGCCGCGCAAGCTGGGCCTGTTCAAGCTGCCGGTGCTCGACGTGAAATTTTCCTTTAACGACGCTGAAGACGCGCAACGCGATGATTTCTTTCATCGCTTCCACCAGTATTTTCACAAGGGTGGCGGATGAATAAATCGCAAGCAGAGCGCTACGCGCGCCATATCCGGCTGCCGCACGCCCTGATCGTGGGCGTCGGCGGGCTCGGGTCACCGGCCGCGATGTATCTGGCCGCCGCTGGAATCGGTAAACTGGTGCTGTGCGACTTCGACATCGTTGAAACTTCTAACCTGCAGCGCCAGATTATTCACCGCAACGATGCCGTCGGGGAAGACAAGGTCGAGTCGGGCCGGCAAACCGTCGCCGCGCTGAATCCGGAATGTGAGGTCGAAACGATTTCCTACCAGATGGAAGCCGAAGAGTTAAAGCAGATAATCGAGTCGGTCGATATCGTGCTCGACTGCACCGATAACTATCCGACCCGTTTCGATATCAACCGTGCCTGCGTCGAAACTGGTACGCCGCTGGTGATCGGCGCCGCGATCAGGCTCGAAGGGCAAATCATGAATTACCAGCCGGCCGCCAACAGCGCCTGCTACCAGTGCCTTTACACGCATGCCTACGGCGCCGAGGAATCCTGCGAGCTCGAAGGTGTGTTGGGGCCGGTGGTCGGCGTGATCGGTACGATGCAGGCGGTGCAAACCCTGCTGATCCTGGCGGGGCAGGGCGAGGCGCTGGTAAACCGGCTGCTGCTGTTCGACGCTTATTCGATGGAATGGCAGGGAGTTACGCTGCCGAAAAACCCCGATTGCCCGGTCTGCGGCAAAGGCTGAGATTTTTCCAGCGCTGGCGCTCTCGCGCCGCTTTCAATTCATTAGCGCTTCGAGTTTACTGGTGATTTCTGGAGCGTCCCACTCGATGGCCGCGTTGACGCCATACCTGATTTGCCCACTGGAATCGATGACGAAAGTGGATGGGTAGCTGATGACATTCCAGCGTTTGGCATAGTCGCCGTTGCGATCCAGCAACACGGGAAAATCCACCTTGACCCGCTTCAAAAAACGGATGACCGTCTCCCGGTCCTCGGCATAGTTAATCGAAATGAGCTCGAAAGGCTGCCCCGCCATTTTGCGCTGTAGCCGGTTCAGCGAAGGAATTTCCTCGATACAGGGGGGGCACCAGGTAGCCCAGAAGTTGACCACGGTGACCTTGCCAGCGAAATCCGAT
>JAACFA010000011.1 GCA_009937625.1 Gammaproteobacteria bacterium
ATTTTCCAATATTTTACTTATGAAATTCGACTGGTAGCCGATAACAAACATGCCGTTGTCTTTATAAGGCATGGATTCGAACACAACCTGGACCCGGCAAGGTAAAGGCAAGGAACTATTAGTCGATGCTACCCAAGCTGCAAGAAAATACCGACTGGAGAGCGAAATATCAAGACGTCCTCAAGGTTCTTGAGGCGCGTGAGCTCGAGTGGGGGAAGATCGAGACGCTGCTGCGTAAGGCTATCGGCCGCCTGAGCATTGCCGGCGGCGGTCTGGATGACCGTCTCGACAAGCAATTGCGCATAATTCAGGCGTTGTCGCGCGAAAAACGCGATGAAAAGCTCCCTGAGGCCCTAACCAGACTTTCCAATGTCGTAGCCGCACTGGACAATCCGAAACCCGCGCCGGCGATAACGTCGAGTCGATTTACGAGCGTGCCGACAAGGCCCTGTCCTGGGCCAAAAACTCGAGGCGTAACTGCCAGTTTATCGCCGACTAGGCGAGTTCGGCGGGAGTCTTTGCGACAATGGTCAATGCATGCAACTCGCCCGACGCGATCTCGTCATTGACGCAGGCGTACACCAGCTTGTGTCGCTTGATCGGGGTCAGGCCTTCAAAGGCATCGCTGGTGACGTTGGCGAGGCATATGCGAGGCGATTAACTGCTGAATCTGTTCGGGTGTCATTAGGAAAATTCCGGAGAGTAAATTTGATGAACAAAACTATATTACAAGAGGCGTCAGGAAAAACCATGCAAAAACTAATTTTATGCGCGACGATTCTATTACTCGGCTTAACGCAGGCCCAGGCCGCCAACGACAACGAAGTAGCATCCAAATCGTCGGCCTATGTTTCACTGAGCGAGCCAATGGCGCTTAACCTGAGCGGCGGCAAGCGGCCGACCCTTCTGCAAATCAGCGCCGATGTGCTGGTCAGCGATGCAGACGCCGAGAGTAAGATAAAAACCCATGTTCCGGCGATTCGGCACAGCCTGATCATGCTGCTAAGCGAGCAAAAAGCCGGCGATATCAAGTCACCGACAAAGCGCGAGGAAATCCGCCAGCGCGCGTCAAGGGCCTGATGGCCGAGCTCGCGGACAGCCAGGACGTTAGCGAGGTACTGTTTTCCAGTATCCTGGTGCAGTAGGCAGGTCTTCGGGTCCAGGCTATCTTGGCTCGAGCTTTATTGCCTGGTCCTGCACGCTGATAACCGACTGCCCGTGAATGAATTCCAGCAATTGCTCGCCTACCATGACGAATCGCCAGCCCTGCGTCAATCGGCTACTTTTCTGATTCAGAATCAGGTTATCGATATCCTTTCGTGTCGCCAGCGTCGCCAGCGAGATATCGTTATTGTCAGCGAACATCCGACACAGGCCCATCAGGCAATCCCCCAGCGCCATCTGCTCCGGGTTCAGGGTTTTCATCTTGTCGTGTCGTGGCCACTGCGACGCATCGATGCGACCCGCGGCCGATACTATTTTCAGCAACTTTTCGCCGTGACGCTTGACCGACTTGTCGCTAAGTTCCGGGATTCTTGACAAGGCTCCCGTGTCGGCCGGCTGTTGCCGCGCGATTTCAATGATGACGTCATCCTTCATGATCCAGCGCCGCGGCCGATTTTGCTGCTGCGCCTGTTGTTCGCGCCAGCGACACAAGTCGCTCGCGATCTGCAGTTTTTCACCCTTCAGCTTTTGCACGCCCCTGAGCCGCTTCCACAGCTGATCCAGGTCGACGCGGTAATTGTCGGTATCGCTCATCGCCTGCAAATCCCGCGCGATCCAGGCGCGGCGACCCGTGCTTTCGAGCCTGCCGTCCAGCTCCTGGTAAACCGCTAGCAGGTAGCGGACATCATCCATCGCGTAATCGAGTTCGTCTCGACTTAGCGGGCGCCGCATCCAGTTGGCCCGGGTATGTTTCTTTTCGAGCTGCACCCCGGTGACCTGCTGCACCAGGTCGGCATAAGAAATCTGGTGACTATAACCAAGCACCGCTGCCGCTAGCTGGGTATCGAACACTGGAAAGGGCACCTTGCCGAATTTCTGATAGAGAATCTCCAGGTCCTGCGAAGACGAGTGAAAAACTTTTAACAGGCTATCCTTGACCAGCAGTTCGGCTAGCGGTCCGAGGTCGGTAATCGCGAGCGGATCGATACAGGCCAGTAATTGGTCGCTGGCTATCTGAATTAGCGCAAGCTCGGGATAGTAGGTGCTCTCGCGAATGAACTCGGTATCGATTGCGCAGTAAGATGCCTCGCCGAGCTCGTGACAAAACGCCTCCAGGCGCGCGTCGTCATCGATGTAGGCGTAGTCCTGCTGTCCGCCAGAGTTTGTCATCTCAGTATAGCCTTGCGTCGAATGTCGCGCAGTACCACGAATACCCATGGCCAGATCAGCATCCCGACGAGCGGCGCGCCGAAAAACGCCAGCAGCGGCGTGGGCCGGCCCATGATGCCCTCGACCCAGGCCACGATAAGCTGGTTTATCAGCAGCAGCACGAACACGTAAATTGCCTGCTGCGCCAGGGCCAGCACGCGAATGCGCTGATAAAAGTTCATGTTGATAAAAATGACGACGACCAGCGCCAGCGTATGCTGTCCGAGCAGCGTACCTTGCGACGCGTCGAGAATAATCCCGGTAAAAAAAGCGAACCAGAGACCGACCCGCTTGGGCAAGGCCATGCTCCAGTAAATCAAAGCCAGTGCTACCCAGTTGGGACGATAGATTTGCACCCAGTCCGGCAGCGGCAGAATCATCAGCACCAGCGCCACGATCAGGCTCAGATATATAACCAGATAGCGCAACCTCGACATTACTGTTGTCTGGGCTTGATAACCAGCACTTCGCGACTGGAGTCGAGGCGGGCTTTGGGTTCGGCAAACACGGTGACGAACCCCCGTACCCGGTCTTCGTTGATGGCGGTCACCCTGGCAACGGGATAATCGGGGGGGAACCGCCCCCCCAGGCCCGAAGTCACAAGCTCGTCGTCGATCATGATGTCGGCGGTGGCCGGCAGGTAGCGCAGTTCGAGCTGGGTGGTCGAGCCCCTGCCAAAGGCAACCGAGCGCGTGCCGCTGCGCACGAACTGTACCGGGATTGCGTGTTCCGGGTCGGAGATCAGGATAGTGGTGGCAGACTGTGGATTAACATGGATAACCTGCCCCATGATGCCGAAGTCGTCGATCACGGCGTGCCCGATCTCGACTCCGTCGCTGCTGCCGCGGTTGATTTCGATTAGCTGCCGGTAGGGATTCTGATCGACCGAGAGCAACTCGGCAACAATGACATCGTCGGCTATCTTACGCGCCGAGCCGAGAAGGTTGCGCAGGCGAGCATTTTCCTCAGCCAGGATTTCCAGTTTCTGCAGGCGCGCATTCAGAATTCTTCCTTCCGCCCGCAGCCGTTCGTTTTCTTCTAGCAACTCCGTATGCGAGGTAAACCAGTCGCCCAACCAGTTACCGCCGGTCGCCGGCAGGCTAACCAGGTAACGCAACGGCGTTAGCGCTAGCGAAATATTGGTACGCACTACTTCGAGGTGATTAAACCGGTGATCGACAACCATCATCGCGACGGAAATCACGACGAAAAACAACGCCTGCAGGGAAGCGCCACGTGCCTGGAGTAGAATTTTCATTTAGGCGGTGGCCGCTGAGAATTTACTCTACCGCCAGAAAATCCAGCCCATGTTCGTCGATCATTTCGAGCACCCTGCCGCCGCCGCGGGCGACACAGGTTAGCGGGTCCTCGGCGATGATCACCGGCAGCCCGGTTTCCTCCATGATCAAGCGGTCCAGGTCGCGCAGCAATGCGCCACCACCGGTAAGCACGATACCGCGTTCAGCGATATCGGAGCCCAGTTCCGGGGGCGTCTGTTCGAGCGCGTTCTTGACCGCGGAGATGATACCGTACAGCGGATCCTGCAAAGCTTCGAGAATTTCATTGCTGTTTAAGGTAAAGCTGCGTGGCACGCCCTCGGACAGGTTGCGGCCCTTGACCTCCATCTCGAGCAAATCCTTGCCCGGGTAGGCGGCCGCGATCTCGACCTTGATTCTTTCCGCGGTGGCCTCGCCGATCAGGATACCGTAGTTGCGACGCACGTAGTTGATGATCGAGTCGTCAAAGCGGTCGCCGCCGATTCTAACCGACGCCGAGTAAACAATACCGTTGAGCGACATGACCGCAACCTCGGAAGTCCCGCCGCCGATATCCAGCACCATGGAGCCCTGCGCCTCGTCCACCGGCATGCCGGCACCAATTGCCGCCGCCATCGGCTCTTCGATCAGGTAAACCTTGCGCGCACCCGCACCGAGCGCCGATTCGCGAATCGCTCGACGTTCGACCTGGGTGGCGCCGCAGGGCACGCAGATCAGCACCCGCGGGCTAGGCCGCATGAACTGATTTTCATGCACCTTGCGGATGAAGTGCTGCAGCATCTTCTCGGTATAAGTGAAATCGGCGATGACGCCGTCTTTCATGGGTCGCTTGGCGGTAATATTTTCCGGGGTTCGACCCAGCATTTTCTTGGCATCGGTGCCTACAGCTTCGATCGATTTCGGTCCGCCCGGGCCGCGATCCTGTCGAATCGCGACCACCGATGGTTCGTTCAGGACAATTCCCTGGCCACGGGAATAGATAAGAGTATTGGCTGTACCCAGATCGATCGATAGATCGTTGGATAACAGGCCGCGGATAGCTGCAAACATGCTGTGTTTTTAACCCGTCGTGTGTTTTTTGAGGTGCCTGCGCATCGAATGAACAGGGGTTACGCTACTTATAGCACAGATCGAGCGTACTCTAGCAATGGCAAGTAATTTTCACAAGGCGAAATACCTTAAAAATCAGTCTTTTGCTTATACAAGCGGTGAATTTGTGGTAAGTTTGCGGGCTTTTCAATGGCGCCAGTGAAATGACCCTTAAATCGACGGACGTGCGCAACATCGCTCATCTTGCACGACTGCATATCGACGCGGCCGACATCGATCAGTATGCGGCCGATTTATCGAGCATCCTGGATCTCGTCGACCAGATGAACCAGGTTGATAGCAGCGGCGTGGAGCCACTGTCGAATCCGCTCGATGCCACCCAGCGTTTACGCGACGACGAAGTCACCGAAACCGATCAGCGCGACAAGTTCCAGCAGATTGCGCCCGACGTCGAACAGGGTTTCTACCGGGTGCCAAAGGTAATCGAATAATGGCCAGCTCGGTGACCGAAATTCGACGCGGCCTTGCGGCAGGCGAGTTCTCCAGCTTCGAAATCACTCAGGATTACCTGGCGCGAATCGCGCAGCATAATCCCGCACTCAACTGTTTTATCAGCGTCACCGAGGAGGTTGCGCTGGCGCAGGCACGCGCGGCTGACGCGGCGCTGGCCCAAGGCGATGCCGGCGCCCTGACCGGCGTGCCGCTGGCACATAAGGACCTGTTCTGCACCGATGGCGTCAAAACTTCCTGCGGCTCGCGTATGCTCGATAACTTTATCGCGCCCTACGACGCTGCGGTGATCGAGAATTTCTTGCGCGACGGCGCGGTCATGCTGGGCAAAACCAACATGGATGAGTTCGCTATGGGTTCTTCGAATGAAAATTCCTGGTATGGCAGCGTTGCCAATCCGTGGAACAGCGCGCACGTACCCGGCGGTTCTTCGGGCGGTTCTGCGGCGGCAGTGGCGGCCGGCCTCGCGCCGGGCGCAACCGGCACCGATACTGGCGGCTCGATCCGCCAGCCGGCCGCGCTGTGCGGCGTCACCGGTATCAAGCCGACCTACGGCCGCGTGTCACGCTACGGCATGATCGCCTACGGCTCGAGCCTGGACCAGGGCGGTCCGTTCGCGCGCAGCGCCGAGGATTGCGCGCTGTTGCTGCAAACCATGTCCGGCTTCGACCGGCGTGATTCGACCTCGGCCGAGCAGGCGGTGCCCGATTACTGCGGCGCGCTCGGAAGGGGTATCGAGGGCCTTAAGATCGGTTTGCCGAAAGAGTATTTCGCGGAGGGCCTCGACGACAGGATAGCCACCGTTATCGAAGCCGCGGTCGCGGAACTGCGCAAGCTCGGTGCCGAGATCCGGGATATCTCACTGCCCAATACCGGCCTGTCGATCCCGACCTATTACGTGATCGCGATGGCAGAGTGCTCGTCCAATCTGTCGCGCTTCGACGGGGTTCGTTTCGGCTATCGCTGCGACAACCCGGTCGACCTGGAAGACTTGTACAAACGCTCGCGCGGCGAGGGCTTTGGCGCCGAGGTCAAGCGCCGTATCATGATCGGTACTTACGCGCTTTCCGCCGGTTACTACGACGCTTATTACCTCAAGGCACAGCAGTTGCGGCGCATGATCAAGCAGGATTTCCAACAGGCGTTCGACAGCGTCGACCTGATTCTCGGCCCGACCACGCCCGAGACCGCATTCAAACTGGGCGCCAAAACCGACGACCCGGTCAGCATGTACCTGCAGGATATCTACACGATTTCGCTGAACCTTGCCGGGCTGCCAGGGATGTCGCTACCGGCTGGTTTCATCGATGGTTTACCCGTCGGCATGCAGCTGATCGGTAACTACTTCGACGAGGCCGGGCTGCTCAACGCCGCGTATAGCTATCAGCAGGTCAGCGACTGGCACCTGCAGGTCCCGGAGGCTTTTCAATGAGCGAATGGGAAAGCGTTATCGGGCTCGAGATCCACGCACAGCTCGCAACCCGGAGCAAGATATTTTCCGGCGCCTCGACCGCCTTCGGCGCCGCGCCCAATACCCAGGCCTGCGCGGTCGATCTCGGGCTGCCGGGCGTACTGCCGGTGCTGAACCGGGAAACGGTGACCATGGCAATCCGTTTCGGCGCTGCAATCGATGCCGAGATCGATCATCACTCGGTGTTCGCGCGTAAGAATTATTTCTATCCCGACCTGCCCAAGGGTTACCAGATCTCCCAGTATGAATTGCCAATCGTCGGCAAGGGACACGTCTTCATCAGTCCCGCGGAGGGCGAACTCAAGGAAGTTGGCATCACGCGCGCGCACCTCGAGGAAGACGCGGGCAAGTCGATTCATGACCAGTTTCCCGAACAGAGCGCTATCGACCTGAACCGAGCCGGCACACCCCTGCTCGAGATCGTCTCCGAACCCGACATGCGCTCGGCCAAAGAGGCGGTGGCCTACGCGCGCAAGATACATTCGCTGGTGCGCTACCTCGAAATCTGCGACGGCAATATGCAGGAGGGGTCGTTTCGCTGCGACGCCAACGTTTCGGTGCGCCGCAAGGGCGAACAGAAACTCGGTACCCGCGCCGAACTCAAAAACATCAACTCGTTTCGCTTCCTCGAACGCGCGATCAACATCGAGATCGAACGCCAGATCGACCTGATCGAGGAAGGCGGCAGCGTGGTGCAGGAAACCCGGCTGTACGATTCCGAGCGCGATGAAACCCGCTCGATGCGCAGCAAGGAAGAGGCCAACGATTACCGTTACTTTCCCGATCCGGACCTGTTGCCGGTAGCGATCACCGATGAGGATATCGCGCGCATCCGCGCGTCCCTGCCGGAACTTCCGGAACAGAAAAAGCAGCGCTATATCGACGAACTCGGGCTATCGGATTACAACGCGGAACTGCTAACCGCTAACCGTGAAACCGCGTTCTATTTCGAAACCGCGCTGGCCGAGATACCCACGCAAAATGCCCAACTCGCCAACTGGATCCTGGGCGATCTTACCGGCGCACTCAACAAGGCGAATCTCGAAATTAGCGATTCGCCCATTTCACCACAAATGCTCGCGCAATTGATCTCGCGCATATCCGACGATACGATTTCAGGCAAAATAGCCAAGGAAGTCTTCGAAGCGATGTGGCAGGGCGAAGGCTCTGCCGATGAAATTATCGAGGCGCGCGGGCTGAAGCAGATAACCGACAGCGGCGCGATCGAGTCGCTGATCGACGCGGTTATCGCCGCCAATCCCGAGCAGGTGGAGCAGTATCGCGCCGGCAAGGACAAGGTGCTCGGATTTTTCGTCGGCCAGGTGATGAAGCAATCGCAGGGCAAGGCGAATCCCGGACAGGTAAATGCAATCTTGCGTGAAAAATTGAAACCATAGGCATGCTGACAATCAAACGCACTTGCAGTAACAAGATCATAACGCGCGCCCTGGACACCGAGGACAGGCCCCTGGTCGCGTTGCTGATGCCAGGAGCCGAGGATTGCGAAGTCTGCCTCGACCGCGAGCAGCTGCAGGCAAGGCTCGAGGCCGACCCGCAGGCGATGATCGTTTACAATCAGCAGGCCGACGCGATCGCGCTGGTCGACAGTCTCGAAGTCGCGCCGGCGCAGGTGTTTATCGAGATTAGGCAGGACACCAGGGGCGTTTTGGGCTTGCAGGCTTATCACAAGAAAGATCACGCACCCGAAGCGCTGGAATTGTTTCACGAGTAAAGCGGCCAGGCCCGCGCCCGACGGGAACCAGACAGCATGTCAAAAGTACTACTGATTACCGGAGCAAGTCGCGGCATCGGCGCGGAAACCGCTCGCCTGGCGGCCGCCCGCGGTTACTCGCTCTGTCTCAATTACCTGCACAGCGAACAAGCCGCCAACGAGCTGCTCCAGGCGCTTACCGACGGCGGGCACCAGGCCTTCCTGTTCCAGGCCGACGTCGGCCAGGAATCCGAGGTGAAAGCAATGTACCGTGCCATCGACCGCGAGTTCGGCCGGCTCGACGGACTGGTCAATAACGCTGGTATTCTAGAACGGCAAAGCGACCTGGTTGACATGGACCCTGAACGCTGGCGACGCGTTCTCGATATCAATGTCATCGGCAGTTTCCTGTGCGCGCGTGAGGCGGTTAAGCGCATGTCGACCAAAACCGGCGGCGCTGGCGGCGCGATCGTCAACGTCTCGTCGCGCGCGGCCGACATCGGCGGTCCGCATGAGTATGTCGACTACGCCGCGGCCAAGGGCGCGGTGGACGCGATGACCATCGGACTCGCCAAGGAAGTCGGTGACCAGGGGATACGCGTCAACGCGGTCAAGCCCGGCCTGATTTATACCGACATCCACGCCGCCGGCGGTGAGGCCGGTCGCGTCGACCGTCTCAAGTCCAACGTGCCGATGCAGCGCGGCGGCTACCCGGCCGAGGTTGCGGAGGCCATTCTATGGCTGCTATCCGACGCCTCGGGTTACACTACCGGCAGTTTTATCGACGTTTCCGGGGGACGTTAAGCGATGCCGGTACAGCACAACCCGGCATCGACTCCACTGCTGTCGCTAGATGCGATCGCGTTCGACAGCGAGACCACCGGGCTCGATACCAACCAGGCGCGCATGATTCAGCTCGGCGCGGTGCGCATCGTGCACGGCGAGGTCGACGAGACCAGCATCTTCCAGGAACTCATCAATCCCGGCGTGCCGATACCGCCCGAAAGCCAGGCGATCCACGGCATTAGCGACGCCGATGTCGCCGACGCCCGGAGTTTCGACAAGGTCGTCCGGGATTTCGACGACTGGCGCCAGGATTCGGTGCTGGTCGGTTACGCCAGCGGTTTCGACCTGGCGATGCTGAAACGCGAGCGCGAACTGGCTGGTCTCAAATGGAACCAGCCACGCTGTCTCGACGTACGTTTCCTGGTCAACCTGCTGGCGCCCAACCTGCCCGATTTTTCCCTCGATACCATCGCCAGCTGGGCTAAGGTCGATATTCACAATCGGCACAGCGCACTCGGCGACGCGATCGCTACCGCGGCGATTTTCGTGGCGCTGATTCCGCGCCTGCGCGAGATCGGAATCCGCACCCTGGCGGAGCTCGAACGCGCCTGCGAAAGGTTTAGCGAATCGACCCTGCGCGAGGCGCAAATCGGGTGGCTCGACGTGCAAGAGACGCGCAAGACGCGCGCCGTGCTCGGTCGTATCGACAGCTTTCCGTACCGGCATCGCCTGCGCGACCTGATGAACAGCCCTCCGCTAATGATCGACGCCGACATCAGCCTGCGCGACGCCATGGCGCAAATGGTCGATCACGAAGTCAGTTCGCTTTACGTTAATCCGATGCAAGCCGATGGTCCCCCCGGTATCATCACCGAACGCGACCTGCTGCGGCAGTTCCGGCGCGAGGGCGACGCCGCGTTTGCTACACCGGTAAGCCAGGTTGCCGTGTTCCCGCTGGTAAGCCTGTCCGCAGACGCATTCGTTTACCGCGCAATCGCGCGCATGCGGCGCATGCATATTCGCCACCTCGGGGTGCACGACAGTCATCGCAACATCGTGGGGGCGCTGTCGGCGCGCGACCTGTTGCGCCAGCGCGCCGACGATGCGGTGCTGCTCGGGGACGACATCGATGCGGCCAACAGCGCCGGCCAGATGGCGGCGGTATGGGGCAACATCGTGCTGGTGGCGAAGAGCCTGGTGGCCGAGGAGGTCGATGCGCGCGACGTGGCGGCGGTGATTTCACGTGAACTCTGCGCGCTGACCCGGCAGGCCTGCAAGCTGGCCGAACGCGAGATGCCCGGCCCGCCGCCCTGCCCCTACGCCATGCTGGTACTTGGTTCCGGTGGCCGCGGCGAAAGCCTGCTGGCTATGGACCAGGACAACGCAATCGTGTTTGCCGAAGGCGAACCGGGCGGACCCGAAGACCAATGGTTCGCCGAGCTAGGACGCAAGGTCTCCGACATGCTCGATGCTGCCGGCGTGCCCTATTGCAAGGGCAAGGTCATGGCAAGTAACCCGGAGTGGCGCCTTTCGGTCAAGGGCTGGAAGAAGCTGGTGAAGACCTGGATCCTGCGACAGTCACCGGAAGACATTCTGAACTGCGATATCTTTTTCGATGCGGTCGGCGTGCACGGCGATATGAAAATCACCAACCAGGTGCTCGATCACGCGTTCAAAATTGGCGGTGAATCCAAGCTGTTCATCAATCTTATGTCGATTAACGCGTGCAAGAACTCGCCGCCGCTGGGGCTGTTCGGTCGCTTCAAGCTCGACAATGGCCGCATGGACCTGAAGATGGGCGGGATCATGCCGCTATTTTCGACCGCGCGTACACTGGCGATCAAGCACGGCATTCGGGCGCATTCGACACCGCAGCGTTTCGCAGACGTCAGAAGCAAAGTGGGCAAGATGAAGAAAACGTTCAAGAATCTGAGCGAAGCGCATCGCATTATCTTCAATACCATCCTCGAGCAGCAATTGCTCGACCTGGAAGCCGGCATCCCATTATCGAACCGGGTTGCCCCGGCGAGCCTCAGTTCCGCAAGGCGGGATCAACTGAGCTGGGCGCTGGAACAGGTGCCGAACGTTTCCAACCTGCTCGGCGACCCGTTGTCCCGCGGTTAACCATTGCCGCTTCGGGACCTGTTTTCTTCGTTTAGCGCACAGACCCGGCATCTCGAAATGAATCGCCGGGTCTGGACCTGGTCAGGACGATGTAGTTACCGAGCAGCACCAGCACGAAGCCAAACACGGCGCGCAGGGTCCACTCATAGCCCTCGAACAGCGTCGAAATACCCAGTGCGATAACCGGGAACAGTACCGCGGCATATGCCGCCTTATCGGCGCCGATGCGCCCTACCAGCGTCAGATAAGAGCCGAATGCGAAGATCGAGCCGAACACCGACAGGTAAATCAGCGAGCCGCTGTAGGCGATCGCGGGATCGTAGTTGAAGGGCACCTGGCTGAAGAGCGCATAGAGTGCCATGATCAGCGCACCGTAGGTCATGCCCCAGGCGTTGGTTTGCACTACCGGGATCTGGTTTTGCTGGTTACGAGCGGAAATGATATTGCCGACTGATGCTGAGTAGGTCGCGATGACGCACATCCACAACCCGCGCCAGGTAGCGGCGCTATTTTCGACCCCGATGACCTCCGACCAGAAGATCGCCGCAATGCCGGCAATACCGAAGCAGGCGCCGACAATAACCCGCCGACTCACCCTCAGGCGCATGAATATGGCTCCGTTGACGATGTTCATCAGGATAACCGTCGAGAACATCAGCGCCACGATGCCAGAGGTCAGGAGTTCGGTCGCCCAGTAAAAGATCAGGTAATTGCTCGAGAACAGAAACAAACCCTGCAGCGCAATAAATCCATGCTGGCTGGCCGAATATTTAAGGCTACGCCCGGTCAGCAGGCAGAACACCAGGAGAATGACAGCGGCCAGCGAAAATCGATACACCAGCGACACCTCGGCGGCGACCACGCCGAGCTGAAATTTGATCGCGTACCAGGTGGAGCCCCAGATCAGTACCGAGGCCAGGTAGAGACTGGCCGAATGAGTTAGCATCGTTGTTGTTAGTCGTTGACCAGGGCAGCCATCCAGCAATCGCCGAGTAACTGTAGCAGGTTACGATAATCAAAAAGAAGCGATTCTTCCATTTGCTCGCCGGCGGCACAATAAACACCTAGCAGCTGCAGGCTTTGCCTGTAATCGAGACCAGCGCTATTGCACAGCGTGGCGAGGTCCCAGTAGGGCGAGGCCATCGTGGAAAACTCCCAGTCGATCAACCAGAGCCTGTCCTGCCCCAGCAGCAGGTTTTCCAGCACCAGGTCGTTATGCGAGGGCACGTAGTCACGATCCCGATCCTCCAGTTGTGGAATCAATTCCCGCGCGGCCCTGAAGCGATGTCGATATTGGTGCTGTAACGGCTGGCTCAGCATCGAGTAATAACGCGACAGCAGAGATTCCAGATCTACCCGCCCCTCGAATCGAACGCCGCTAAAGTGGAGCTCCCTGACCGCGGCTACGATCGAGCGCAGCGTCGCCTCGTCGCTAAAATCGGCCGGTGTGACACTACGGCTCGGAACCAGCGTTGGTGTAAGCGTCAGGCCCGTGGCGTCGCGCCACGACGGTTGCGGCGCAATTCCGAGATCGCTGGCCCTCGCCTGGTTGGTCGCCTCGGCCGCCCGGTCGATAAACCGATCGGTCTTCGGTTGCGGAATTCGCAGCACCCAGTCATGTTGCCGATTGTGAAGCCTGAAGTTGCGGTTGGTGTATCCCGGTAGCGGCGTAATCGTAAACTCCGCGAGCAATTTATTTTCGAGCAGCGGAATTCGGGCAAACTGGGCTTCAAGTTCAGCCCGCATCAGATCGACCCCAGGTATTCGCGCACCTCTGGCAAGTCCGATTGCTCAAGCAGGTGGTCCGTTGTCTCCAGCGCGGCGATCCGACCGGCGTTGACGAAAGCGGTGCGCGCCGAGGCAATCAACGCATCACGAGGCTGGTGACTGACCAGCAGAGCGGCCATGCCGTTCTCCTGAACCAGGTCCTTGACCAGCCCGATCATTTCCGCTCGCTGCGCCGGGCCAAGCGCGGCAAAAGCCTCGTCGAGCAGCAGAATCTTGCGCCGCCGCACCAACGCGCGCGCCAGTGCCACGCGCTGGCGCTGACCGCCCGACAGCGCGCCTGGTTTGCGCGACTGCAGGCCGGCCAGATCGAGCCTGGTTAGCGCCTCGTTTACGCTGTCAGCCTGCGCGGGAGTCAGCCGCAGTGACGGATCGATGCCGAGCGCAACATTGGTGTAAAGGTCCAGGTGCGGAAACAGGTTGTGCTGTTGAAACACTATCGATACCGGTCGACTGGCCGCAGCCAACTTTTCTATGGCGACGCCGTCCAGCAGTATCTGGCCGGCAGCGGGAGTCAGGAACCCCGCGATCAGGCTCAGCAAGGTCGATTTACCCGATCCGCTGGGCCCGATCAGGCTAAGCACTTCGCCGGCGGCCACATCCAGGTCGAACACCATGTCAGGCCGCGCGTCATCGGCATAGCCAAACTCGAGGCGTCGAATTTCAAGCATCGCTCCGACCCCCGATTCCGCGCTCGAGCAGCCAGAAAACCGTCAGGCACAACAGTAACAGCAGCAGCGCCGTGACCGTTGCATCGGCGATAAGGTAGGCCCCGAGTTGCTGGTAAATCAAGAGCGTGACCGTCGCGGTACTCGGGGTACCGAACAGCGCGATAACCCCGAGATCTCCCATCGCCAGCGCCGCAACCAGCGCCATCGCCAGCCCCAGCGGCCGTCGCAGCAGCGGCCACTCGACATAACGCAGCCGACTCCAGCCGCTAAGCGCGAGACTCTGACATAGCCGGTCGTAACGTGCGTGATTCTGGCGCAGCGCCGGCCCCAGGCTGCGGATGACAAAGGGCAGCCCCATCAATGCGTTGACCGCGATCACGATAGGATAGACCCAGCCAAACACGTCGACATGCGGCGACAGCAGCACAAACATGCCGGTGCCAATCACCAGCGGCGGCACCACGTATACGATCGAGCCGCTCAACTCCACCAGCCGTGCTCGACCCGGCAGCCCGGCCAGCGCCAGGCTGGCACTATAGCGCAACAGCAACCAGCCGGCGACAACCGAGGCCAAGGCCGCCGACAGGCCGATAAACAGGGTATTCGCGATCGAGCGCCACAGCGCGCGATTGGAGATTACTTGCGCCAATGGCCCGACCAGTGCATCGAACAGCATCGATAACAGGGGCATGGCGACAAAAATCGCAGCCAATGAGATAAGCAGTAGCTGTAGCGGACGGTAACCCGGCTTGCCGGCGTTTGTCGCCTCGTCGATGGTGATTTCAACTTCCGGCAGCCGCTGCAGTTGCAGCGTTATTCCAGCCACTAGCAGGCACAGGCACAGCTGCAGCAGTGCCAGCACCACCGCCCGAGTCGGCTCGAAATCGAAGCGCAGCGACTGGTATATAGCGACTTCGAGGGTGGTGCTCTTCGGTCCCCCGCCCAACGTCAGCACCACCGCGAAGCTGGTCAGGCACAGCATGAACACCAGCAGCATGACTCCGGGCAATCCCTCGCGCAGCGCCGGCCACTCGAGAAATCGCCAGCGCTGCCACGCATTCATATCGAGCTGTTCCGCGAGATGCCAGTGACGACGGGGTATCGACTGCCACAGCGGCAACAGCAGCCTGACCGCGAGCGGCAGGTTGAAAAACACGTGGGCCAGCAAAATGCCCGCAAGTCCGTACAGGGTTCTGCCCAGCGGCAGCCAACCGTCGCTGCCGTAGACCGAGACCACGCCCATGACCGCAACCACCGCCGGCACCACCAGCGGCAGCGCAAACAGCCGCAGCAATACCCCGCGCAGCGGAAACGCGGGTTGCAGCGCAAATGCGCGCGCGACCAGGATGGCCGGGACGACGCTGCACAAAGTCGACAAGACGGCCTGCCACAGGCTGAAGAACAGCACGCGTCGAATATAGGCACTGTGCCAGAATTGCAGGTCACTGGACTCGTAGCCCGGCAATGTACCCAGATTAACCAGTCCCGCCAGCGGTACCAGGACGAGCATGGCTAACAGGCATAGCACCAGCCCTGCCGAGATTGCGCGCGGATCCATGCCGCGATGCCGCTTAGCGCGACATTACCTCCAGCCATTCATCGACCCAGGCTTTACGGCGTTTCGCCACCAGCGCTTCATCGAACAGCAGTGCTGGAGACGGGTCGATGAGTTGCGCGAACTCCGGCGGCAGGCTGGACCGCGCCAGCGCGGCCGGATACATCCAGTTGGTGGTCGGAATGATGCTCTGGAATCGTTCGCTGAGCATGAACTCGAGAAAATCGCGTGCCAGTTGCTTCTGCTGGCTGCTGCGCAGCATGCCCGCCACTTCGATTTGCTGGTAGTGTCCCTCGCTGAAGCCGGCCGCGGCGAAACGCTGATCCTGTTCGGCGATCATGTGATACGCGGGCGAGGTGGTATAGCTCAAAACCATATCGGCCTCATTCTTGAGGAACAGGCCGTAGGCTTCGCTCCAGCCCTTGCTCACCGTAACGATGCGTTTCGACAGCCGCGCCCAGGCGGCATCGGCCTCATCGCCGTAGACCTTTTTGACCCACAGCAGCAGGCCGAGGCCCGGGGTCGAGGTGCGCGGGTCCTGCACCAGAAGGGTCGGGCCGTTATCGTCTTCGACCAGCTGACGCAGGCTAGTAGGTGGATTCTCCAATCGTTCGCGGTTGTAGACAAAAGCGAAGTAGCCATAGTCGTAGGGCAGAAATACTTCGTCCTTCCAGGGCCGGGGCAACATCGAGGATTTCAGCGTCAGGCCGTGGGCTTCGAACAACCCCGTGGCGCGCGCCTCGGCGGTCAGGTTGGTGTCGATGCCGAGCACCAGGTCGGCGCGGGTGTTGCTGCCTTCCAGCCTGATGCGATTAAGTACCGACACGCCATCTTCCAGGCCCACCAGGTCAAGCTGACAACCGCACTGTGCCTCAAAGGCCTGCTTGACCTGGGGACCAGGCCCCCAGTCGCTGGTAAACGAGTCATAGGTATAAACCGTCAGCGTGGGCATCGCAGCCGACGCGCCGAAGGAGAGCCCTAGCGCCAATAGCGCCACCAGGCATGAACGTAAAATTAGTATCATGGTGTCTCCATTTATCTGGATTTAAAACGGAGAGATGGGGAACGGAATCGAGTCGCTCACATCCCTACGCCAGTATTAACTGGGTCAGGTTCATCGGGTTGCGCCATGGCGGCGGCTCTCAGCTCCTTCGAGCACCCCGTTGAGGTGGGGTGACTATATTACTAGTGCCTGCACCACGCAAGTCCACGCAACGTAGTGGAAAATTCCTGGTTCAGGGTTGATGGTGCGATTCGGTACCCGTTGATTAAAGCCCCGCGTCTGAGTGACGGATACCAGGTCAGACTCACAGTCTGGTTTTCAACATCTGTTACTGGGCAGCTAATCACGGTAAACAGGGGAATCTTTGTAAAAGCTTCCAGCCTATGCTATCGAGATGCGGATAAACCATCACCTCTTGTACTCGAGGCCCGGGGTTAGCTCTTCAAACAATTTGTACTCGGTTTCTGACATGCCGAGTGACCGGTAGGTCTGCTGTGCCGCGGTGTTGTCGCGTTCGACGTAAAGCCTGAATCCGCAGATCGCGGGTTCCTGCTCGGCGAGCTCCTTGACGCGTTCGTAGAGCTCACGGTACAGGCCCTGGCGGCGGTACTGCGGGCGCACGTAGACGCTCTGGATCCACCAGAACATGCCGTTGCGCCAGTCACTCCATTCCGTGGTCACCATCAGTGAAGCCTGGATTCCGTTGTCGAGTTCGACCACGAGGTAAAATCCCATTTGTGGGTTGTCGATCATTGCCTCGACGCCGGCAGTAATCACTTCGGGAATCAATTCGACGCCCTCGGTCTCGCGTGCCATGTTGATATTGAACTCTGCCAGTTCGGTGGCGTCCTGTGATAACGCCCGGCGGATAATCATAAGCCTTAACCTCTTGCTATCTCTGGCGCCCTGCTTTGCGCGCTTCTTTTTTCGCTACTTTCTCAGCCCGAATAAGCTTGACCCGTTCCCATTCCCTGGCGAATTCTTCGGGCGTTTCCATACAAATGCCGCCAAGATCACCGCTGCGCAAATCATTGATCAGCAGCCGCGAGACTTTTTCCAGGTCAACTCTACCGCCTGACACGATACAACCGCGCTGGCGCGCAATCGCCTCGAGCAGCTCGATTTCGGTACCAGGCAATGGCTCGATATCATAGCGCTGAATGATGCGCTCGGGGTAGGTTTTGAGCATGAATTCGGCGATAAAGCTGGCCACGTCCTGCAGCTCGAGCGCAGTATCCCGGATCGCGCCGGTGGCCGCTAGGCGGTAGCCACTGGGTTCGTTTTCGATGTTCGGCCACAGCATTCCCGGCGTATCGATCAGCGTAAGTTCCGGCGAGATTTCGATGCGCTGCTGCATGCGGGTTAGTGCCGCTTCGTTACCGGTCTTGGCAATCTTGCGCTCTGCCAGCCGGTTGATCAGCGTCGACTTACCGACATTGGGAATGCCCGCGATCATCGCGTAAATCATTGTGGACCGATTATCGCGTCTCGGTACCAGGCTGCGGCACAGCGCAGGGAGACCGCCGATTGCGTTGTCATTTATGCTGCAGACCAGGGTTTTGACCTGGTTTTGCGACTCGAGGCTGGCAATCCAGGGCGCGAGACGAGCCGGGTCTGAAAGATCGCTCTTGTTGAGCAACTTGATACAGGGTTTGCCGCGGCGCAACTGGGCCAGCATCGGGTTTTCGCTGGAGCCGGGCAAGCGCGCATCGAGCACTTCGATGACGAGATCGACCTGCGGCAAGATTTTCCTGAATTCCTTGCTCGCCTTGTGCATGTGGCCGGGATACCACTGGATCATATTGCACCCTGAAACTTGAGATGCGAATATTCTGGCGAGAAAAACGGGTGTTGGCGAGCAATTTCGTAAAACGCCGATTACATCCCAAAAGTTAAATTATTAATGCGCCCTCGCCGTAATTCCGTATTCCCAATACTAATAAAACGTTTAAACTAGCCGCATGGCTGAAATCAGACACCGTGTCGGCATCGATGGCAGTGCGGCGGAAATCTATCGCCTGCTCACTACTGACGCCGGCCTGTCGAAATGGTGGACCACCGATACCAGCGGTGCGGGCGACAAGGGTTCGATCATTTATTTCCGGTTCGGTAACGATGGCCCTCGTTTCGAGGTTATCGAGCTGGTACCCGACAAACGGGTGCGCTGGCGCCATCACGGCGAAATGCCGGGTGGTTGGACAGGAACCGAGGTACTGTTCGAGCTGAAGCCAGACGACAGGCAAACCTACGTTAATTTCAGCCACTATAACTGGCAGCAGGCGGACGATTTTCTCGCGCATTGCAGCACCAAGTGGGGAGTTTTCATGATGAGTTTGAAATCCTGTATCGAAACCGGCAAGGGCAGGCCTTTCCCGGACGACGTGCATATCGACTTCGATGAATAACGATGAGTGACGAAGATAAAATTATCGCCGAGCTGGAGACGGAGTTTGTCGAGCTTTACAAGATCCTCAAGTTCGAGGGGCTTGCCGAAAGCGGCGGTAATGCCAAGCAGGCGATCTCGCAGGGGCTGGTCAGCGTAAACGGTGAAGTCGAAACCCGCAAGCGCAAGAAAATTCGCGCGGGTGACCAGATCGATTTTATCGACCATCACATCGAGGTTATCGGAAAGACCGAAGAATAGGTGCTTCCGTGGCCGTTTCCAATGCGACTCAATCGTTGTTACCGGGCGCATAACCAGGCGTATAGCAACGCGACTCCGGTGAAATTGCCGGCTTGAGTAAGTACCCTCGGGTAACTCCAGGCAGATATCGTTTTATTTTAGTAATCACTGGGCTAGAATACGCTCCCTTTTCAAACACGGCTCTGGATTTACGCTCCGGGAGGCTCGATGTCACAACGTATCGTTATCGCTGCGCTCTACCGCTTTGTGCAGCTCGACAATTTCGAAGCGCTGCGCCAGCCGCTGTTGCAGGTCATGCTGGACAACCAGGTGCGCGGCACCCTGCTGCTAGCCGCCGAGGGTATCAACGGTACCGTTGCCGGGGCCGGGGCCGGGGTCGAGAAACTGCTCGATTTTCTGCGCCAGGATCCGCGCCTGCGCGATTTCGACTGCAAGCTGTGTTACGACGCCGAAATGCCTTTTTATCGGTCGCGCGTGAAGCTGAAGCGCGAGATTGTGACCATGGGTGTTGACGGTATCGATCCGGCCAATTCCGGCACTTATGTCAGCCCCGCTGACTGGAACCGCTTGATCAGCGATCCCGAGGTCACCCTTATCGATACGCGGAATGATTACGAATCGGCAATCGGCAGCTTCGAAAACGCTGTTTTTCCAAACACCAGTTCATTCCGTGATTTCCCGGCCTACGCCGCAGAAAACCTCGACCCCAAGAAGCATCGCAAGATCGCGATGTTCTGCACCGGCGGTATCCGGTGCGAAAAGTCGACCGCTTACCTGCGTGAGCAGGGTTTTGATGAGGTGTATCACCTGAAGGGCGGTATCTTGAAGTATCTCGAAGAGATACCTCCATCGGAGTCCTTATGGCACGGTGAGTGTTTTGTCTTCGATAATCGCGTAAGCGTTAACCACGCGCTCGAAAAAGGCAGCTATGACCAGTGTCATGCCTGCCGGCGGCCCATCACCGACGCCGAAAAGGCCAGCGACAAATACCAGCCCGGCGTAAGCTGTCCGGCCTGTTACGACGACAAGAGCGACGCGGCGCGGCGGCGTTTCCGAGAACGCGAGAAACAGGTACGGCTTGCGCGTGAACGCGGCGAACAGCACATCGGCGCCGATGCAGCCGAGCAGGCCAGGCAGCGCAAGACGCGCAAGTACGCGGCACGCCAGGCGCAACGAGGCCTAGATCCGGCGTAACGCCAGAATCTTGTTGTTGGCGTCGATTTTCACGTCGAAACGCACGTGAATTCCGTCAGCGTTAACATACTCGAGAAAAGTAGCCGCGGGTAACTGCAGCTTCAGACCCTGATCGGTTTCAACCAGGATGAAACGCGCCTGGCCGGCATAAATCGCACGGGTTTTCTCGGCCGTCAAACCCATCGTGAATTTGAAATTCCGCATACCGTTTCCTGTTATAGTGCAGTTTTTACCAGTAAGACAAACCAGATGAAAACAATCGGCCTGATCGGCGGCATGAGCTGGGAGAGCAGCGCCCTTTATTACCGATTGATCAACCGGGGCATCCAGCAGCGCCTGGGCGGGCTGCATTCGGCGCAGATGATCATGTACAGCGTGGATTTTGCCCCGATCGAGGCGCTGCAACATGCGGGCGACTGGGACGCGGCGGCAAGCTTACTGATCGAAGCGGCGCGCCGACTCGAGGCCGGCGGCGCCGAATTTTTCCTGATTGGCACTAATACCATGCACCGGGTTGCCGAGACGATTTGCGCCGAGGTCGATATTCCATTACTGCATATCGCCGATGCTACCGGCGAGGTATTGCAGCAAGATGGCGTACGGCGGATCGGGCTGCTCGGCACCGCCTTTACCATGGAACTGGACTTCTACAAGGACAGGATTGCCCGGGATTTTGATATAGAGGTCTTGGTCCCCGAATTGCACGATCGGCAAATGGTGCACGATATAATTTACCAGGAGCTGTGTCGGGGACAGATCGAGCCCGAATCGCGCGAGGTTTACCTGGCAATCATCGATCGGCTGGCCGAACAAAAAATCGACGGGGTTATTCTGGGCTGCACCGAAATCGGCATGCTGATCGAACAACGACATACCGCGATCAAGCTTTACGATACTACGGCGATTCATGCGCAGCAGACTGTCGCGCTGGCACTCGAGTAGTTGTTACCGGGCCTTGAACCGGGTTTGAGAATTTCGATGGCGATATCCCGGGCCTCACGGTCGCGACAGCAAAACCTGCCCGGGACCGGCTGATCTGCCAGACCGCTGTCGGGATAAGCCTAGGTCATCGGCTGGCTGCGCTTGCTATTGAGCCAGCGGATAATCGGGTCCCATTGATCCAGGTCTCGCCGCACCGAATAGGGCGCCAGTTCGAAGATACCGAGACCGCGCTCAGCCGCGCGCACGTAATTCTGGGTTTCACGCAGCACGCTGATAAACGGCGCCTTGCGAACCTTGCGCAAATAGTCGTCCAGCTGATGGTAGATATTGTAGTTCTCGCGACAGCGATTCGCGATCAGCGCAACTCTCGCTTCCTTACGCGCTATGCGGCCATTGTCGAGTACCTTCTGGATAAACGGTGTCGCCGCGCGCATGTCGATCGGTGACGGCAGCACCGGAATGATAATACTCTGCGCGCGCCGCAGAAATGCGCTCAATTCCTTGCCGTGAACCGCGGCCGGCGTATCGTAAACCACGTAGTCGGCGCTGCGCGGGGCGCGAAAATGCCCGCTGGAGCCATCGATCCCGGTGATCGAACTGCGCCCGCTGGGACGCGCGGCCAGCCACTCGAGGCTGGAGGCCTGTGGGTCGCAGTCCGCAAGCACGACTTTCTTACCCTGCGAGGCATAGTAGCTCGCGATACTGGTCGCTACCGTACTCTTGCCCGATCCGCCCTTGGAATTTAACACCATGATTGTGCGCATGTTGCCTCCACTGTCGCTGCTGGTTGGTTAGCTGAGATTATGGTCGAATTCTTGTGGGTGTGCAAAAAGCGGGTTAGTCGAGCCCTAGCTCAGTCCATATGGCGTCGATCCTCTCGCTAACTTCGGCGCTCATTCGAATCGGCTCACCCCATTCGCGACTGGTCTCAGTACCGATCTTATTGGTAGCATCGAGCCCCATTTTAGAACCCAGTCCCGATACGGGCGAGGCGAAATCAAGATAGTCGATCGGGGTGTTTTCAACCAGCGTAATATCGCGCGCAGGGTCGGTGCGCGTCGATATCGCCCAGATGACGTCTTCCCAGTTACGTGCATCGATATCGTCATCCACCACGATGACGAACTTGGTATACATGAACTGTCGTAGGAAAGACCATACACCCATCATTACGCGCTTGGCATGACCGGGATACTGTTTCCTGATGCTGACGATTGCGACGCGATAGGAACAACCTTCCGCCGGCAAGTAGAAATCGATAATTTCAGGAAACTGCTTTTGCAGGATCGGGATAAAGACCTCGTTGAGCGCCAGCCCCAGCACCGAAGGCTCGTCCGGTGGCCTGCCGGTGTAAGTGCTGTGGTAAACCGGGTTACTGCGCATACTCATGGCTTCGACGGTGAAAACCGGAAAGCGCTCGACTTCGTTGTAATAACCGGTGTGATCGCCGAACGGGCCCTCATCGGCTTCGTCATCCGCATAGATATAACCTTCGAGCACGATCTCCGCGCGCGACGGAATGACCAGGTCCGACAACAGGGATTTGGTGACCTCAGTTTTAGCGCCGCGCAGCAATCCGGCGAAGGCGTATTCGGCCAGCGTATCGGGTATCGGCGTCACCGCGGCGAGAATCGTGGCCGGGTCACATCCCAGCACTACCGAGACGGGGAATGGTTCGTCTCCATTACGTTGCCGCCATTCCTGGTAGTCGAGCGCGCCGCCACGGTGCGACAACCAGCGCATGATCAAGCGGTTACGGCCGATCAGCTGTTGTCGGTAAATTCCGAGATTTTGACGCTGCTTGATCGGTCCCCGGGTAGTGACAAGACCCCAGGTGATCAACGGACCGGCATCCCCCGGCCAACAGGTCTGGATTGGCAGCATCGATAGATCGACATCCGTGGCGCGATACTGGATTTCCTGACATTTGCCCTTTTTCACCTCTTTTGGCGACATATCGAGGATTTTCTTGTAAATTGGCAGCGTTTTCATCGCATCTTTGAAGCCCTTTGGTGGTGCGGGCTCTTTCAGAAAAGCGAGCAATTTGCCAACTTCGCGCAACGAGGCAGCGCTGTCTTCGCCAAGCGCCTGCGCAACGCGTCGCTCGGTGCCAAACAAATTGGACAGTAACGGGATGTTGCTGTCTCCCGGCTGCTCGAACAATAGCGCGGGACCGCCGGCTCGCAGCACCCGGTCGGAGATTTCGGTAATTTCGAGATTAGGGTCGACACGCTGACTAATGCGTTTCAGATCGCCATTTTTTTCCAGCTGAGCGATGAAATCTCGCAGATCGCGGTATTCCATTTACCAGATCTTGATGCCGTGGAACTTGGATTTGATGCGGGCTTCGACAATCTGTTTGCTGACCAGGTAGCTCAGCAGGACAATAACCAGCACGATTGGCACCAGGTACTGCCAGTATTTCTTGGAAGTATCCATTAACACCAGCAGCGGCGGCGCGCTATCTTCGTCCCTGCGATCAAGCTCCGCCTGCTTGGCCTCGAGCTGTTCCTGTAAAGCCGCGATCGACTCGTTTGCCTGTTGTTTCTCGGTTTCCAGTGCGTCAACCTGGCCGACCAGCTTATCCATGTCCTTTTCGTACTGATCGATCACGAGTTTGCTGTTGGCGAGCTTTTCTATCTCGGCCGCCAACTCGGCATTTTTCTTTTGCTCTTCGATCAACTGTATGATCGCAGTCGGCTCGGCCACGAGAAATCCGCGCTTGACCCAACCCTTGGTGCCGTCGGGTGCGGTGACAAAGGCATACGGGCCCTGGATCTGCTCGATTTCGAGTATATCGCCGGATTGCAGCAGCTTGATTACACTGCTCGAGGAATTTGGCTGACTATAAAGCGATAGCCGTAACTGGTCGGTCACGTACTGTCGATCCTTGTCGGGATCGCCAGTGCCCTCGGTCGTTGATTCCTGTGCAGACACCAACGTACAGCTCAAAAACAGGGCCAGGCCCAGAAAAACATTTTTTATCATCTGCTAGCTTATCCCACTATGCCTTAACAATGCGTCGATTTCTGGCTCGCGCCCTCGAAAACAACTAAAGGATTCGATTGCGGGTCGTGAACCCCCCTGTTCGAGCACACAATGCAGAAATCTTTGCCCGGTTTCAGGATTGAATATCCCTTCTTCTTCAAATGCAGCAAACGCGTCGGCAGATAAGACTTCCGCCCACTTGTAGCTATAATAACCCGCGGCATAACCTCCTGCAAAAATATGTGAGAATCCGTTCTGAAAAAGATTGATCCGCGGTGTTTTAACGACTGATACCTCGGCCCGGACCTGGTCGAGAATCGCCTGGATTTCGTCGGCAGTAGAAATCTCGGCACGCTGGTGCAGACGGATATCGAACAGCGCAAACTCGATCTGCCGCAGCATTTGCAGCGCGCTCTGGAAGTTCCTGGCCGCCAGCATACGCTGATACAAATCATCTGGCAGCGGTTCGTCAGTCTGATAATGGCGCGCGAAAAGTTGCAGGGCGTCTCGCTCCCAGCAAAAGTTTTCCATGAACTGGCTCGGTAATTCCACCGCATCCCACTCGACGCCGTTGATACCGGCGACATCCGGGACGTCGATACGCGTCAACATGTGGTGCAGCCCATGCCCGAATTCATGAAATAAGGTGATCACTTCTTCGTGGGTAAATAGCGCAGGCTCGTCACCGAGTGGTGGCGTCAGGTTGCAAGTCAGGTAGGCGACCGGTATCTGGGTGATACCGTCGATGCAATAACGATTGACGCACTCATCCATCCAGGCACCGCCGCGCTTGTTTTCGCGGGCATAAAGATCCAGAAAGAACTCGCCGATCACCTCGCCATGGCGGTCCCTGATCTGATAAAAACCAACCTGCTCGTCCCACCGGTCTATACCGTCGTCGACCGTAGAAATCTCTACCTGGTAGAGCCTCGCAACAATATCGAACAATCCCTTTATCACCCGCTCGTCTGAGAAATAGGGCTTAAGGTCTTCGTCAGATATTCGGTAACGCTCCTGTTTCAATTTTTCGCTGTAGTAGGGGTAATCCCAGGCATTCAGATCACCTTCGAATCCGAGCGATTCGGCAAATGCCTGGCGTTCAGTGACTTCGTCGATAGCGGTTTGGCGCGATCGCTTTGCCAAATCGTCGAGAAATTCGACCACCTGGTCGACCGAGGAAGCCATCTTGGTTTCGAGCGAGTACTCGGCATAGTTCTTAAACCCCAGTAATTGCGCCTTTTCTTGTCTTTTAGCGACAATTTGCCGCATGTTAGCTGCATTATCCCAGATTTTATCGGTTATACCGCAGTCCGAGGCTCGGGTTACATAAGCTTCGTAGATGGATTTGCGTAACTGACGGTTGTCCGCATAGGTAATGACCGCAAGATAACAGGGCATATCTAGCGTAACTCGATATCCGGGAATTTTCTTTTGCTCGGCTAGCTGACGCAACATGGCCAGCGCGTAATCGGGCAAGCCTCGCAATTCGTATTCATCCTCGGTCACATACTCCCACGCCTGAGTCGAATCCAGCAGGTTATTTTCAAAACTGGATTGCAGTTCCGACAAATCCTTCTGCAATAGCTGGTAGTGCTCCCGATCCGCAGCCTCGAGTTCGACGCCACCGAGGCGAAAGTGAAGCAAGGCATCGGATATGGTTTTCTGTTGGGCGGGGCTTAAGCGGTCGAATTCGCCGGACTCCCTGATACTGCGATAGCCCTCGTATAAAGCGTGATTCTGGCTGATTTCGGTCGAATACTCGCTCAACAGGGGAAGACAGCTGTTATAGGCGTCGCGCAACTCGGGGCTGCTCTTTACCGAGTTCAGATGGCGCACCGGCGACCAGGCCCGATCGAGACGATCGTTCATCAGCTCCAGAGGTTTTATCAAGTTGATTTGCTCGCGGTTCTCGCTGATCAGCTGTTCCACCGCCGGCTTGACGTGCCGAGGTTGAATTTCGCTAAATGCCGGTAAAGGGCCGGGTTCGAGTAACGGATTATTCAAGTTCTTGTCCATCCACGACAAACAGGGATCGCTAGTCTACTTAACAAGCCAGGCCAGTTAAATGGGTATGGGCGCGCGGATCGAAAAAAGAGTAACCAACGTACCGAAAATCAGAAATGCCAGGGCTAATGAAGCATAGGCCTTGAGCCGCTTGCGCGACACCACGACATCTTCATGCACGGCTGAAAGGATATATGGATAGCGCTTATCATCCGGGCGCGAGATGACATGGTACTCCTGTTGCTGTCGGCTGTTTCTGGCCAGTATCTGTTTTCTCGCTTCCGCCCTGATAGCCTTCCATTCGCGCTGCTGTATTTTGCCATTTTGATCGGTATCGAACTCGCTCAAGTACCTGTGCGGTTGCAGTTTCCATTGTTTAACCAGGTCGGCCGTCTGTTCGGCAATCAGCTCGTCCGACACGTTGCTGTAAATGGTTTTAAACCACCCCATGGCGTAGATGGGTGTAGCCGGCCTGATCAATCGTTCACGAAAGCGATACTTGCCGGGATTGAACGAGACGAGACGCTTTTTAGCAGGGACCTGGCTACGCGATTCGGTGTGATCGCCGTACCAGGTCAGGTCGGTTTCGGGGATAACATGCGCATGGTCGGGATCGATAATACAATCGCCGGTATCGTCCACCAGTCGAAATAGCTGGCCACTGCATTCATCGGAAATAT
>JAACFA010000333.1 GCA_009937625.1 Gammaproteobacteria bacterium
GCCGCTGCCGCAAACGCTCGCGCGTCTCAATCTCTGAGCCACGCCATATGTCGATCGAAATCAAACTGTTCGGCTTCGGTGACGATGTACCGCCCGCATTTCACGGCGGTAAACGGCTCGAACTCGATATCGACACCCCGGCCACGCCCCGGGCGGTGTTGCGCGCCGCCGGCATCGAAGACGCGAGCGGCCTGGTGCTGATGAATACGGACCAGGTGATACCGGCCGGGAAGTGGGACGATGCCATCGTCGGCGATCAGGATTGCCTGACCCTGTTGTCTACTTTTGAAGGTGGCTGAGAGCGGCTTTAGCCTGCCACGTAACCGCCTCGACGCGCGTCGGCAATGCCCGCAAGCCCGTCCTGCCGCGACCATAATACCGCCTGTACGCCGCCGAAATACATCGATGGCCCGTCGAACGGCCGTGGTTCCAGGCCCTGCATCGGCTCCACCGGCAACCCGGGCTCGAAGGCGATGGTTCCTCCCGGCTGCGCCGCCAGTTCCACGTGCAGCCGCGGATGCGTGACCGCATCGGCCAGGCTCATTTCTCCGCCGGCGAAGTTGGCGAGTACCTGGGCGATCGCGGTGGTAATGCGCGATGCACCCGGTGAACCGAGCGCAAGTAATGCACCGTCGCTGCGCCGCCGCGCAATAGTCGGAGCCATGTTCGAGGCCAGGCGGGTACCGGCTGACAGGCCGCTAACCCCCCTGGTCAACAAATCGATTTCACCGAGCGAATTGTTAAGCCAGAAACCGGTGCCCTCGACCATCGCGCCCGAACCGTAACCGGCCGACGCGGTAATCGCACAGGCCAGGCCATCTGCGTCGACCACCGAGACATGGCTGGTGGAAGGAGCGCTCAGCAGACTGTGATCACCGAGATCGGCCAACTCGAGCATGCGTTCGACTTCCCGCGGTAACGCCTGATGCGCACCGTCGAGCCGACTGGCCCTGAAGCCCAGAATGGAGCGCTGCGTGGTCACCATATTCTCGACTTCCCGCTGCAGGCTGTTCGCGGGACCCAGGCGATCGAGCAACAGCAGCATCGCCGCCAGGCATGAGCCGCCGACCGCCGGCGGTGGATTGGTGACAACCTCCCAGTCCCCGATATGCGCGCGCACCGGCTCTCGCACTACCGCCTCATAGGCCTGTAGATCCTCGATACCGAGTAAGCCCCCGTTTTCGCGCACGCCGCACGCGATGCGGCGGCCCAGCTCACCACCGTAGAGCGAGCCTGCGTCGCTGGCGATCGACCTCAGGCTATCGGCCAGGCAGGGAATGCGCACGATATCGCCCTGCGCCAGCGGGCGCCCGTCTTCGTGGTGCAATACCCGATAGCTGTCCGGATGCCAGGAATAAATCGCGTCGTGGGTAAAACCGAGGTATTCCGCCGCGCCACCCGTTAGCGGGAAGCCGCGCTCGACCCAGTCGATTGCCGGTTCGACCAATGCGTTCCACGGCAAACGCCCAAATTGCTGCGACGCGAGCGCCAGTCCCGCGAATCCGCCCGGTGTCGCTATCGTGCCGTAACCTACCAGCTGACGGGTGTCACCGCCGTAGTCGAACACGACCTCATGCGTCGCTTCGCCGAAATGCTGCTCACCATAACCCCGTCCCGGCATCTCGGCATAACCATCGATAACGACCGGCTCGGCATCCGGCGGCCAGACGGTAACGAAAGCGCCGCAGCCGGGTGACATAATCCCGGTATCGGTGCACACCGAAACCGCCATCGCCGCTATCGCGGCATCGACCGCATTGCCACCCTGCTCCGCAACCGACGCACCGGCTTCGGCGGCGATACGGGTTCCGGCAGCAATCTTGAGCTTGCTCATTAAGTGATTTTCCCAGGGTCAACGCGGCACCAGTATCCCGATCCGCGCAGCCGACCGTGTTGATCTGGCTCAATTCCCAATCGAATCAGGTTGTTATGCTTTCACAATGGGTGAACACAGGGTGCATGACACCATACGAGCGCTCGAGGTCATGATCGAAAGGGATATGATCGAGCGCGGAGTTCGACGCGTGGGCGTCGAACAGGAGATGTATATCGTCGACGCCAACGATTACCCGGCCCCGGTTTCGGACCGGGTGCTCGAGAACATCGCGGATCCCAGATTTGGCACCGAGCTGGCGCGCTTCAATCTCGAAGCCAATCTCGATCCACAACCACTCGGCGGCGACTTTCTTCGCGTCATGGAGTCCGGCCTGGAGCGCTCGCTACTGCAGGCCGAACGCGCCGCCAATGCCGTCGACGCCCGCATCGTGCTGACCGGCATCCTGCCCACGCTACAGGACGAACACGTTACCCTCGCAAACTTAACTCCGGAAGTCCGTTACCAGTGCCTGAACGATACCTGTATGGCGGTCCGTGGGGAGCGCTTTACGCTGGTGATCGACGGCGTCGACCATTTCGAATCCAGCCACGACTGCGCGGTGGTGGAGGGCGCCAGCACCAGTTTCCAGTTTCACCTACAGGTCGACCCCGACGAGGCGGGGCCGCTT
>JAACFA010000133.1 GCA_009937625.1 Gammaproteobacteria bacterium
CTGGGTTACTTTTTCGGCAATAATACCGACCCGGCGCACGACAAAACGCCGCAGCCTTATATCCGCCTGGTCAAATCTTTTTACCGTACCTTTCCGCAGCTCGCGGACGAAATCCGCTTCTCGCATGCCTGGAGCGGTCCGATCGGGTTGACCACGCGCATGGCGGTGCATTACCAGAAATATCATGATGGCGACATGGTTTACGCCGGCGGCTATTCAGGCTTCGGGGTTACCGCGTCACGCTTCGGCGCCCGTATCGGGCTCGCGATTCTCGATAAAGTCGACATTCCCGAAACCCGGATGCAGTTCGCGCAGACGGTGCCCGACTACATCCCCCCTGAGCCGTTTCGCTGGCTGGGCGCGCAAATCACGATGTATGCGCTCGATACGCTCGACGAGAAAGGCGGCTGGCGTAAGCTCTGGGTAAGCATGGTGCAGAAAATGGGATTCCCGATCACGCTGTGAGCGTGACCCGATAGCGAATTCGCTAATCGGTGCAGGGCCACTCCTGCGGCGCGCTCAAACCTTCCGGCAAACGGGTTTTGTCATCACCGCAACTGAGCTGAAGCTGAATCTGCCCCAGGTTTACGACGCGGCTGAGATCGACCCCTCTAAAATTGCTGCGGTAGGTATAGGCGCCCCTGAAATCGACGTTGTCGAGCCGCGTGCCGTCGAGTTCTATCCGGGAGATATTCGAAAATTCGAAACTGACGTTTTCCAGGGTTGCTCCTCTGAAATCGACACGACCCAGTTCCGATCTTGACCAGTCGACGTTTCTAACCTCTGCCTTTTTGAAAGTCGCGCGCAGGAATTCGGACTTGGTCAGATTCGAATCGACCAGCGTCGCGCGGTCAAATGTCGCGCGATACCCTCCCGCCTTGCTCAAATCGGCATTGACGAAACGGCTGCGCGTCGCGTCAACGCGAGTCAGGTCGGTTTTTACCAGGCTGGCGCCAGTGAAATCGCTATTGACGAGGTCGCTCAGGGAGAGATCGGCGTCATCGAATCGACTGCCTGAGAAATCGGATTTATTGAGCATTTTGTTGGTTTTCTTACAACCGGACCAGTCCATTCCGGGAGAGCGTCTGTCATTGCAGGCGGCATGCGCAACCTGCGCGACGCCCAGCAAAAGCGCGCATACGGGAACAATAAAATACTTCACCTTCGGGCTCATTCGATCCTTCGGTTTAACTGGTTACAGGGCTTCGACTATAACATCGACGTAAAATTCCATAAACCTGTTATGACTCGGGGCTGCTCTCGGCGACCGGCGCAATTTTCTGCGGACGCATAACTTCGACGACACCCGCCGAAATAATCAGTACCGCACCGGCCAGTTCGCGCAGGCCGAACCGTTCATCGGTCAGCATCGCGGCGGAGGCAACACCGACGAGCACCTCCGCCATCAATAGCATGCCGACGCGCCCGGGACTCAACAGCGTAGCCGGCCAGATCGTCATATAGGTAATCGGTAACATCATCAATGCCACTATCGCGATCCAGTACCAGCCCGCATGCAAGCTCGACGGCGGCGGCATGCCGTCGAGGCTTCCCTGGTGCCAGAATAGCAGCAGCAGCGATACCACTAGCGCACAACTGACGAAAATTGTTACCTTTTCAATCATGTACCTGGCGCCGTCCTGGAACAGCTTGACCGTCGCAATCGACCAGCACAGGCCCGACATCAATGCGAACCAGTCGCCGGTGTTGCGCGGGACCGGCAACCCGCTTTCGACCACGAGCACGATGTAGAGCCCGCAAAAAGCCAGCAGCAGCGCCAGCACCCGGTTGCCGGTAAGTCTCTCTTTCAACACCAGGATCCCGAGCAGTGTGCTCCATAACGGGCTCATGTAGAACAACAGGATAGCGCGCACGACGTCGGTTAAATTAAGGCTGGCGATGTATAGCGCAAACGCGGAACCGGCCAGCAGGCCGGGAATCAGGCTGTGGCGCCAGTGCGCTACGAACTGGCGATAGCGCACCAGCATCAGCGGGATAAACAATATCGTGCTGGCACCGAAGATTACCGGGCCGGTCCAGAACGCGGGTATACCGGCCTGTTGGATGCCGCGTACCGGGATCCAGTAAAGCCCCCACAGCGTCGCACCAACCGCCAGGACTACGCTTGGAATAAGATCGCTACGATTGCTCACAGGCTGTTCAGCTCAGCCCGATACCGCCGCGCCTAGGCGGGTAAAGGCCTGCAGGTTGATATCGTCCAGCTCGGGTCTCAGCGGCTGACCCTGTGACGACAGCTTGACGATTGTGACCTCGGTTACCGGGTTGATGTATATCCACTGGCTGTGGATACCGATGGCGAGCATGACCTGGTGCTCGTTACCGGTCTGGTACCACTTGTTACGATAGCGTCCGCCCGGAAATTCCTTGGACGACTCGCCGCGCCGCCAGGCCTCGCGGTCACCCCCCTGGCTGCAATCGTCGATCCACGATTCGGGAATCACCTGCCGACCGTTAGCAGAACCCCGGTTGCGCACCAGCTCGCCGAAGCGCAGCAAATCACGCGGGATGACGCAAATACCGCCCGCGGTGCGCGGCGCGCCCTTGCGATCGACGGTGATGTAGCCATTCTTTTCGGCACCCATGGGTTGCCACAGGTGCCTGCTCATCAAAGCTGCCAGGGATTCGCCGCTGACTCGCTCCAGCACCCAGCCGAGCAGGTCCGAATTCGGTGACTTGTACTGCCAGGCTTCACCGTGTTCTCCGTCCGCGCGCTCGAGCGAACAAAGGAAATCGTGCAGGTTCTGATCGATCTGATCGACACCGCAGGGGTGCCATGCGGTAGCGGTACGATATTCGACGAACTTGCCCGAGGTAGCGAGGTAATCCTCGTTAAAATCGATCCGTACCACCATGTCGAGGACCTGCTGCAGGCTCGCATCGCGATAGCCTGAATCGGTCAGTTCGGGAATATAGTCCGTGACCGGCCGCGCCGGGTCGAGCAAACCCTGGTCGACCAGCACGCCGGCCAGGATCGCGGTGATCGATTTGCTTACCGAGAACACGATGTGCGGATTCCGCTCGATCTCGTCATCGACGTACCATTCGTGTACCAGCTTGCCACGATGCGCGATCAGCAGCGCGTCGCTACTGGATTCCTGCAGCCAGCGATCCAGCGTCCAGCCAGCGCCATCGAGGCCGACCAGCTCGGCTTCGCCGGCGGCGCTGCTGGCCTGATACGACAATTCGGCCGACCGGTTGCCGCGGTAAATGGGCTGGGTCGGGATGATTTCCCGGACGTGATGGAAGGCCCAGCGATTATGCGGCGGCTGACGCCAGTTGGCGAGATTCAGGCTGTCGGGTCGGTTAAGCATTATTCGAGCTCGGTAATGGTTTTCTGGTTGTTGGAGTCGAGCACGGCCTGGCACATCTCGAGGTGCAGGCGCCCGCCGCTGTCATAGGGGTGCGATTCGACCACGGTCTCGTTGAGCACGATGCCGAGCCCCGGCTCGCCCGGCGCCGGCATGTAACCCGCCTCCCAGGCCAGGGGCTTTTGCAACACCGCGTCGTGAAACTGGGTTTGAATCGTCTCCAGGATTAAAAAATTCGGACAGCTGAAAGCGACATGCGCGGCCGCTGCGTGCGCGATAGGCCCGCAGTAAATGTGCGGTGCGACCTGGGCGTTGAAAAGCTCCGCCATCGCCGCAATTTTCTTCGTTTCCCAGACGCCGCCGCTGCGACCGATGTCGGGTTGCAGAATGCTAACGCCCGCCTTCAACGCCTGGTGAAACTCGACGCGGGTCGTCAAGCGCTCCCCGGTTGCGACCGGGATCGTCGTCGCCGCCGCGACCCGTCCGATAGCGTCCATCTGGTCCGGCGGGCAGGGTTCTTCGAACCACAGCGGATCGTAGGGCTCGAGCCGGCGCGCGAGCCGGATCGCAGAAGAGGTCGTCATCTGCCCGTGGGTGCCGAACAGTATATCCGCGCGATCGCCAACGGCCTCGCGTATCTTGCTTACGTTGTCCTCGCAACGAGAAAGCTCCGCCAGCGACAGCTCGCGCCCGCCCTGAAAACCGTAGGGCCCAGCGGGATCCTGCTTGACCGCCGTAAAACCCATATCGATATAATCCAGCGCGCGCGCCGCCGCGGCGTCACCGTCATGGTAGACGTCGGGTGCGCCATCATCCGGGTTGCCGTCGGAACTTACCGCCTCGGGGTACAGGTACGTGTAGGTGCGAAGGCGCTCGTGGAACTGGCCGCCCAGCAGTTGATAAACCGGTACGTCGTGGGCCTTGCCGAGAATATCCCAGATCGCGATTTCGATGCCGCTGAACACGCCCATCATGCTGATGTCGGGGCGCTGGGTGAAACCGGCCGAGTAAACCCGACGAAACATGGTCTCGACATGGTGCGGATCTTCGCCGGCGATGAAGCGCTCGAAAGTATCCTCGACCATAGCGCAGGCAATGTCGCCCGACACCGGGATGCCGTAGCATTCGCCGATACCCTCGATCCCGTTATCGGTGGTGATCTTGACGATCACCCAGAACGATCCGCCGATACCGCTGGGCGGCACCGTAACCCAGGTTTTAATGTCCTTGAGAATCATGTTTGCGCCCGGTCCGAAGTACTTCCGCTAACTTACTCCAAACCGCCGCGTTACGAAACCGGAATTAACTCCTGCTTGATCAATTCCAGTAACTTGTTCATCTGCTGGGTCGGAATGCCGGCGGAAAAGCGCGCCACGTGCTGTATCGGCGGCGGCTGGGGTAGCATCGTACGTTCGAAAGTCAGCCCCAGGCCATCGCTGCGACGGCCGGCATGCCGCTGTTCGAAAACGTTGTAGTTCACCAGCCCGATGCCGAGACCATTGCGCACCGCGTTAATCATGCCGTCGAGGCTCGGGCATTCGAAAACCACTCGCAGGCTACGATCGACAGCGGCCAGCGCCTGCTCGGCCCAGGCCTTGTAAAAACAGTCCCGATGATAGGTCACATAGGGTATCGGCTTGTCGTCGAGGACGAAGTCTTCCGCCTGCAGCCACACTACCTGCTGCCTTCCCAGTGGATAGTCGCCGTCGAGCTGCTGCGATTCGAACACCTCGATCAGCGCCATATCGATCTCGCCCTGGTCCAGCATGTTAACCAGCTGCGGGGTATGCGCGACGCGCGAGGTCAGCGCGACATTGGGAAAGCTGTTGGAAAAATTCGACAGGATGCGCGCCATATCGGGCGCGGTAATGTCCTCGGTAATGCCGAGACGCAACTCCCCGGCCAGGTCGCTCTGGTGAAAACTCGCCCAGGCTTCGTCATGCAACCGCACCATGCGGCGCGCATAGTCGAGCAGTTTTTCCCCGTCGCGGCTGAAACTGAGCTTGCCGTCGATACGGGAGAACAGGCTGCGATTGAGGCTGCATTCGAGGCGCTTGACCTTGTGACTGACCGCGGACTGCGACAGGTTAAGCTTCTTCGCCGCGCGCGTGATACCGCCGGTTTCGGCAATCACCGTCAAGGCGCGCATGGATTCGATATCGAGCTTGGGCACTATGACAAATTTCGATGGGGTTCATGAAAATATATCGTTTTGTTCATACAGATACAATCGGTATATTCTCTTATCCGATTGCTGTTAAGAACCAGACATGACCCAGTACAAAAACCTGTTCCAGCCGCTCGAACTGCGACACCGCAGGCTCGACAACCGCATCGTGTTCGGCGCGCATACCGCCAACATGTCGGACCAGGGTCTGCCCGGAGAGCGTCATCGCGGTTACTACGAGGAACGCGCTATCGGCGGCGCGGCAATGATCGTGGTCGAACCGATGCCGGTGCACGCCACCGCGGTGCTGACGCGCGGTAATTTCCGCCACTGCGACGACGAGGTCGTCCCCTATTTCCGCAAGATTACCGATGCCGTGCATCAACACGGCACCACCATCCTGCAGCAGCTTTACCACGTCGGCCAGCACGGCGATTCGGATCTGTCGTTCATGCCGCACTGGGGACCGTCCGGGTTGCAGTCCTACCACGACTCCGATGGCAGCCACGCGATGCGCGAATCCGAAATTCTCGAGGTCATCGATTGCTTCACGCGCGCCGCGCGCCGCTGCCAGGATGCCGGCTTCGACGGCGTCGACCTGTTTGCCGCCTACCATGCCCTGCTCGATCAGTTCTGGACTCCGTGGTCGAACCGGCGTGACGACCGCTGGGGCGGCTCGCTGGAAAACCGCTGCCGCCTGTCGATGTCGATCATCAACTCGATCCGGGACGCCTGCGGCGAAGACTTCATCATCGGCCTGTCGACCGGATACGCCGATAACACGCCCTTCGTTATGACGCTGGAAGACTTCCAGGAAGTTATCGCCTATCACGACCAGAGCGCTAACCTGGATTATGTTTCCTGTGGCTCGGGAAATTATGTCGACGTGGATCGCATCATGCCGACTTTCGTCTACGGCGAAAAACAGGGGGTACCGCTAGCCGCCGCGCTCAAGCAGGTCGTCAAGCATGCGAAGGTCACGGCGGAAAGCCATATCCGTACCCCGGAAAACGCGGACTACACGATCGCCAGCGGCGATTCCGACCTGGTCTCGATCGTGCGTGGGCAGATCGCAGATCCGCACTGGGTCAACAAGACTCGCGCTAACCGGCACGACGATATTCGCGGCTGCATTTCCTGCAACCAGATGTGCTGGGGACGGCGCTCGCGCGATTACTGGATCTCCTGCCTGGTCAACCCTTCGGCCGGGCGCGAATTCGAATGGGGTGGCGATCGTTTCGAAAAGACGGTGCAACCCAGGAAAGTGCTGGTGGTCGGTGCCGGCCCCGCCGGTATGGAAGCCGCTCGCGTCGCTGCGGAGCGCGGTCACCAGGTCACGCTGGTCGAGGCGCTGGGTGATCTCGGCGGCCAGTTTCGCCTCGCCGGGCTGGCGCCGCGACGCGGCCAGGTTACCGAGCTGATCGGCTGGTACCTGCGACAGTTCGAGCAGCTCGGCGTGGAAGTGCGCTATTTCACACCGATGGACGAGCAGGACATCATCGAGTTCGGTGCCGACGAAGTCGTACTCGCTACCGGCTCGATGCCCGACGACCAGGCACGCCAGCGCTGGCTGCCCGAGGCCGCGGAACTGCCCGGCCTCAGTAACGGCAGGGTGTTCCCCTGCGAAGAAGTTTTCCGCGACCAGGCGGAACTCGACAAGTCGGTTATCGTTATCGACGAGGGCGGTAACTGGCGCGGCACCGGTAGCGCCTGGTTCCTGGCGGAGCGGGGTCATGAAGTTACCATCGTTACGCCGGACCCGATGATCGGCAAGGAGCTTACGCGCACCGGCTCGGACTTCCAGATCCGTGCAAACCTGGCGAAGCTTGGCGCTCGCTTCATGCTCGAATCGGTTGTCGAACACTGGCACGGCGACCGCGCCGACGTCCGTTCGCTACTCGATGGTTCGGTTACGAGCATCGAGGCCTCCGCGATCGTGACCGCGACCACCAACGTCGTCGCCAACGATATCGAGCTGGCCCTGAGCGAAGCCGGCATCAGACTCCACGTAATCGGCGACGCCGCGGCGCCGCGCCAGGCTCCCTACGCTTTTCACGACGGCCGCAAGATCGGCCTGGCGTTGTAGTTCGAGTCGAATCATGAGCGACCTCGGTGGAATCAATCTCGCGATGCAAACCCCGATGCATGCCGACGGCAGCATCGACTACGCCCGCTGGGAAGAATTGATCGATCTTTATATCGATGCCGGCGTGCATGGCCTGGTGCTTGGCGCGGGTACCGGCCAGCATCCCTACCTGACCCGCGACGAATGCGAGCGGCTATACGAACTTGGCGCCAGGCGTATCGACGGCCGCTGCAACCTGATTTGCCAGACATCGGCGCTGGTGCAGGACGAAGTCATCCAGCGCTCGCTGCACGCGCAGG
>JAACFA010000012.1 GCA_009937625.1 Gammaproteobacteria bacterium
GACTGCAGCGCAAAAGCCTTCGCCGAGATGCGCCGCATCGAGGCCCTGATGAGCACCTACCAGGCCAGCAGTGAGATCAGCTTTATCAACGATAACGCCGCCGTAAGCGCCGTGGAAATCAGCGCCGAAATGGCGCAAATTATTGGAAAATCTCTTTATTTTTCAGAGATTTCCAACGGCGCCTTCGATATAACCTATGCCAGCATAGGCTATGCTTACGACTACCGTAAAAGTCAGCAGCCCAGCAATGAGTCGATCGCAGCAAAATTACCGTCAATCGACTACCGGCACATCGAACTCGAGCAGAACCGGATTCGCTTCAGGCAAAACGGTGTGCGCATCGACCTGGGCGGTATCGCGAAGGGTTACGCGGTCGACCGCGCAATTGACATCGTCGAACAGTGCGGAATCTCCCAGGCGATGATCAGTGCCGGCGGCGACAGCCGTATTATCGGCGATCGCGGCGGGCGTCCGTGGATACTCGGCATCGAGCATCCGCGTAAGCCCGAGGAGATCGCGTTGCGCCTGCCGCTAAGCGAAAGCGCGATTTCCACCTCGGGCGACTACGAGCGGTTTTTTATCGAGGACGGCAAACGCGTGCATCACATCATAAACCCGGAGACCGGACGTTCCGCCACAAAAAGCTGGAGCGCCACGGTTATCGGGCCTAACGCGATGACAACTGACGCTTTATCTACTACTATTTTCATACTCGGCGCGGAGAAAGGTATCGCGCTGATCGAGAGCCTGGATGGAATCGACGCAATCGTCATCGATAGCGACGGAAAAGTTCATTATTCCTCGGGTTTTGAAGCTCCCGAAACTGAAGGATAGTGGTCCTTAGAGTAGTGACTTATGAAATATATTAGCTTGATCACCCTGCTACTGTTTACCCTGGCGGCTCCGCTAGCGGCGCAACAGGGTAAGGAGAAACCGATCGAAGGCGAACTCATCGAGGGCGAACTCGGTGTAGTGCAGGATGAAACCAGCGAGGAGTCCCTCGAAGATGGCTCTGCCGAGGAAGGATCGCTCGATGCCGATATCGAGGCGTTGAAGAAAGAGGTTCTGTCGCTGAACCGTGACCTGTTCATCCTGGAAGAGGATTTACTGTTCCCGGCCAACACCCAGTTCAGCGTTTTCCTGTCGATGGATGCCGGCGCCCTGTTCGGCCTCGATTCGGTACAGCTCAAGATCGACGATAAAAATGTTGCCAACCACTTGTATACCGAGCGCGAGCTGGCGGCATTGAAACGCGGCGGCGTGCAGCGGCTTTATATTGGTAATCTGCCATCGGGAGAACACGAGATTGTTGCAATTTTCACCGGCATAGGACCTAAGGGACGGGACTACCGCCGAGGTGAAACGATTGTGATCGAGAAAACGACTGAACCCCAGTTTGTGGAGTTCATGATTGCCGATGATACTGGTAAAGAACAACCTCAGTTCGATGTTCGCGTCTGGGAGTAAGTCCGCTCCCGCCCGCATCATCAAACCCCTGCGTCGCCTTTCCTGCCTCGTAGTCGTGCTGCTGTGCGGGCATTTCTGCAAGCCGCTGCTGGCTGCGAAACTCGATGAACACCGGGTCGAGGACCTCGAATACGGCCGCGCGCTATTCCAGTTTTACCAGGGTGACGACTTCGGGGCGATAACCCAGCTGATGATCGCCGACGAACGCCCGCAAATGCGGACGCGGTTGCAAACCAACGAAGCCAGGCTGTTACTGGCCGATCTCTACTACGATTACGGGCTCTACACGGAATCGCAGGATCTGTTCGCGAGATTGCTGAGCGCCGAGGTGTCGGACTCGATACAGAACCGCATCTGGTTCAACCTGGCGCGCCTGAGATTCGAGCAGGGACATTTTGACCAGGCGCGCGACCTGTTGGCTCGCATTACCGATACCCTGCCCGACTCCGTAGAATCCGAGCGAAAATACCTGCTGACAAATCTTTATCTGGACGCCGGGCAATACGCCGCGGCCGCGGATATCAGCAACCGGATCGATTCCGGATCGATGTGGAAAACTTATGCGCGTTACAACCTCGCGGTTTCACGCATCGAGGACGACAATTATAAGGTTGGCAAGAATCTGCTGGAACGAATCGGCCAGATGAAAACTACGGCCCCCGAAATGTTGGCTCTGCGTGATCGTGCCAACCTGTCGCTGGGACTCAAACAATTGCGCATGAATCTCAATCAGCCGGCACTGGAGAGCCTATCTCGGGTTCGGCTGGAAAGCCCGTTGACCAACGAGGCACTGCTGGCCACCGGCTGGGCGAGATATCGACTCGACCAGTTCGACAAGGCCCTTGTTCCCTGGCGCTTGCTGTTGCGGCGCAACGACGTAGACGCAGCGACCCAGGAAGCCATTCTGGCGATTCCATCGGGCTACGTCGAACTCGGGCATGAAGAGCTGGCGCTAAAACACTACGAAATCGCGGCCAACCAGTTCGAGACCCAGCTAAAATTGCTCGACGACGCTATCGCCTCGATCGAAAGCGACGGCCTGATCTCGGCGCTGCGAGAAAAATCGCTTTTGTTCGATCGCAGCAGCTTACAGCGCCTGCCCCCCAGCTCGGACGTGACCCCGCAGTTGTACCTTCTGCTCGCCTCCACCGAATTTCAACGCGAAATCAAGCGTTACCAGGAATTACTCGATCTCCGCAATTCGTTGCATTACTGGGGAACCAGCTTTCCCGCGCTGGAACTGATGCTAGAAGAACGTCGACGAGCATTCGAACAACAGCTGCCGAGGCTGCAGCAATCGACAGAAATCGAGCAGCTGGAGCTAAAACGAGCGCAGCGGGACGAGCTTGCCAGACGCCTCAACGCGATCGATGCCAACCAGAACTACGAGGCTTACGCCACGCCCGAGGAGCAAGAGCAGCTCGAGCGGCTGCAACGCGTCACCCGTTCGATCGAGAAGGTCGGAGGGCAACGCAATACCAGTTATCAGCAGGATATGCTGCGGCTGCTATCAGGCCTGCTGCAATACGAGCTCGAAACCGACTACCCGGCGCGGCGCTGGAAAGCAAGACAGCAGCTAGTACATCTCGACCGGGCACTGGCGGAATTCGCATACCGGGTTAATTCCCTTGGCCAGATTACCGAACGCACCGAACTCAATTTTAGCTTTTTCCAGCAACGCATCGACGGGCAATCGGATCGAATCCGCAATCTGCGCGACCGGGTTGACCAACTGCTGCTGCTGCAGGAACAGCACATCAACAACCTCGCGATTGCCGAGATCAGGCGACAGCAGCAACATCTCGTGCAACTCAGGCTGAACGCACGCTTCGAACTCGCGAAGCTTTACGACAAGCTGACGGCAGAAGAATGATCGGACTACTGCGTAACAGACTGCTGATAATGCTTGCCACTGCGGCGCTGGCAGCCTGCGGTTCTGGCGGCGTCGATATCGGACCGACGATCGCGGATCTCGAAGAAATGTCGCCGCCAATCGAGGCTGCCGAGCTCGAGCCCCAGGCCAGCTTCAAGGTCGATCGTAGCCAGGTCATCGAAAGTTTCCGTGCGCTGGCGGAGGTTACCGCCGAGGGCGGCGGCACCGGCGACGAATTAAGGCGCCTGGCCGATCTCGAACTCGAGGCCAGCCTGGACAATCGGATTTCGGACGACGAGGCGACCCAGCGTCGGGGTGTCGAGGAAGCGCAGCACGCTATCGACATCTATGAAGATTACCTGGAGAAATATCCGATCCGAGAAGACAACGATATGATCCTGTATCAGCTGTCTCGCGCCTACGCCCTCCAATCGAATACCGAGAAGTCGGCCACAGCGCTGGCGCGAATCGCAACCGAATACCCGGATTCGAAATATATCGATGAAGTTCAGTTTCGGCGCGGTGAAAACCTGTTTGTAGAACGTGAATACGAGGCGGCGGAGGCCGCCTACGGCGCTGTCGTCAACAACCACCCGGATTCGTTGTTCTTCAAGAAGGCGCTTTACAAATATGGCTGGACCCAGCTCAAACAAAGCCGTCATCTCGACGCATTGGCAAGCTACATCCGCCTGCTGGACGTCAATCGGGAAGAACAGAACTTGCAGGAAATCGGATTCAATCCCGGTCTCTCCCGGGCCGATCGCGAACTGCTGGAAGACGTGGTACGCGTGATCTCGCTGGCTTTTTCCTACGAGGACGAAAAATACTACATCTCGACGTACTTCAAGGAAAACGGCAGGCGTGACTACGAGCCTTTGCTCTATCTCAGTCTGGGAGAGCTCTACCTCGGGAAAAAACGTGTTATCGACGGATCGGACCTGTTCCTCGCTTACACCAAGGAATATCCCTACTCTCCGCACACGCCGTATTTTCATCAGCGGGCGATAGAAACCTTTGAGCAGGCCGGGTATTCGGACCTGGTGCTGGAAGAAAAAATAGCTTTCGTCAATCGCTATGACATCAACAGCGAGTACTGGGCGGCGCAGGAACCGGTGACGCAACGAAAACTGACCAAGACGCTGGTCGTACACCTGACCGAGCTGGCAACGCATTTTCACGCGCTGGCCCGTGAAAGCAAGAAAACCCGGGACTACCAGCTCGCCTCCGACTGGTACCGGCGCTATTTGAAATCTTTCCCCGATGCTCCGGGCGCGCCACGCATGAATTTCCTGCTGGCCGAAATCCTTTACGACTCGAGCCAGTTCCCGCAGGCGATCGACGAGTACCAGAAAACCGCCTACGACTATGGGCCGCACAAAGATGGCGCCGAATCGGGATATGCCGCGCTCCTCGCCTTCGACGCCCTGTTCAAGACCACCAACGCCGCCGATATTCCTGCCTTGCGCCGTCAACGGATCAAGTCTGCGGTGCGTTTCACCACTACTTACCCGGACGATCCGAGGGTCTCGGAGGTCGAGTTGCAGACCGCGCAACAATTATTGAAGTGGGAAGACTACCCCGGGGCAATCGAATCGGCGCAGCGCCTGATCGATAACAAGAATGTCGATCCACCGACCAAGAAGACCGCCTGGGCCATTCTCTCCGACGCCCAGTTCTCGACTGCGAATTATGCGACCGCGGAGAAATCCTACCTTACCCTGCTCGGCCTTATGCCGAAACAGGACAAGGAACGCAAAGCGGTACGCGAACAGGTTGCCGCCAGCATCTACAAGCAGGGCGAGATCGCTCGCGACAACGGCAATCATCTGCTGGCGGCGCAGAACTTTCTGCGGCTTGGCCAGGTAATTCCCGAATCGCCAAAGCGCGTCGTCGCCGACTATGATGCGGCAACCGCTTACGTCCAGCTGGAAGACTGGCCGAGTGCGATCACGCAGCTGGAGGCTTTTCGTAAAAAGCATCCCAAGAATAAAAAGCTCCAGGATGGCGTTACCGAGAAGCTGGCACTGGCCTATAGCAAGAGCGGCAACCAGTCGCTCGCAGCGCGCGAAATTCTGACCTTGTCGACGCTACCGGGAACGCCCGAGCGCAAGCGCGATTTAATGTGGCGCGCCGCCGAACTGTACGAGGAATCGGGGCAGCCAGACCGTGCCATTGGAATTTACAAGAATTATGTCAAGGCTTACCCCTACCCTCTCGAGCGTTCGATGGAATTGCGCCATAAAATTGCCGAGTCCTACCGCGCCAAGAACGATACCCGCAACCTGCACGTCTGGCTAAACGAAATCGTGCGCGCCGACGCCCAGGCAAAATCCCGGCGCAACGCGCGCAGCAAGTATCTCGCAGCCACCGCAAGCCTCGAGCTAATCGAGCCGCTCAATCGGTCCTACAAGAAAGCGAAGCTCACCGTACCGCTCAAAACCAGCCTGCAGAAGAAGAAAAAACTGATGCAACAATCGATCGATGCCTACAGCAGAGCGATGAAATACCAGGTCCAGGAAGTCACGACCGAAGCCACCTTCCAGATAGCGGAAATTTATCTCGACTTCGCCAGGTCGTTGATGAGTTCGCAACGACCCAAGGGGCTCGATGAGGAGCAGCTCGAGGAATACGAACTGTTGCTCGAGGAACAGGCATTTCCGTTCGAGGAAAAAGCAATCGATATCCACCTCACCAATTTCAAACGAATTCCCCAGGGAACCTACGACGAACCGACCAAAAAGAGTCTCAAGGCCCTGGGCGAGTTGATGCCATTCAGATTTGCCAAGGTAGAAAGCGCCGATGCATACGTCGAAATACAGTAACAGCGGCCTTGCGGTGCTACTGATCACGATGCTGGCCGCCTGCCAGGGTGGGCCCGAGCGCGCGCCCCAGCCAGCACCGACGGTAGAGTCGGCACCAGCGACCGAGATGGCCTTGGAAACCGCGCCCACGGGTGCAGAAACTGTTTCGCCGGAAGCTCAACCGGAACCCACCGATTTCAACCAGCAATTTTACGAGGAGGCAGTCACCTCGCTGAAAAGCGGTGAAACCGGGGTCGCGCTGGAGTTACTGCTCAAGGTTAGCGGCGACGCGCCGGACAAACCCTACGTTTTCACCAACCTGGGGCTGACCTATTTCAAACTGCAGAAACTGGATCTCGCCGAACAGACGTTCCAGCAAGCCATAGAACGCAACGACGACGATGCCGTGGCGCATAACCACCTCGGTATTTTGCTGCGCCAGAAGGGTGAATTCGAAGCGGCGCGCCAACACTACCAGAAAGCGCTCAAAATCGACTCCGGTTACGCGCTTGCCCACTTGAATCTCGGCATACTCTACGATATCTACTTTCAGGACCTACAGCTGGCGCTGCGGCACTACCAGAGGTACCAATCGCTGATCGACGAAGAGAATTCACAGGTAGCCGGGTGGATCGTAGACATCGAACGCCGACTGAAAAGCAACAATTCGAGTTCAAAAGGATAGAAAATGAGAAAACTTTCGCTACACTTAATCCTTATCTTTGCTATTTCATGTACTGCACACGTGAATGCGCAGGAAAGGTTGCAAATGGAGGGCACCGAAATCACCGGCAACAAGGAGTTGCCGAGGGTTTTGTACATAGTTCCGTGGAAATCGATCGAGCGATTCGATATAGAGTCACCACCGATCACCAGCATTATGGATCAGAAACTGACCCGCATAGATCGAGCTTCATTTAAACGACAAATTCATTATCACGACGCCATTTTTTCTAAGGCCAAGCTGGATTGATCCAGCATTAGAACACAGCGGAGATTCGCGCGATGAACGAAATGTTAACTACAGTTATCAGGTTTTTTCAGGACGGTGGGCCCTTCATGTACCCCATACTGGGGGTACTGGCGATTGGCCTGGCGATTACACTGGAAAGATGGCTTCATCTGAGTGTCGCCAGGGCCAAGAATCGCCGCATGATCGCCAAGCTAATGCCGCTGGTGGCCAAGGGCGAAGTCGCCAGTGCCAGCAAGCTGGCGCAGAGCTCCAGCGCCACGGTAAGCCGTATCCTGCTGCAGGGTATGGAGCAGTATAAATCAGCGCGCCGCCGGGACGACTTCGAGGCAGCCATGGATGAGAGCATCATGGAAGCGATACCGCGGCTCGAAAAACGCACCCACTACCTCGCGATGTTTGCCAACATCGCCACGCTGCTGGGCCTGCTGGGCACCATTATCGGCCTGATCAAGGCCTTTACCGCCGTCGCGCAGGTAGATCCCTCGATGAAGGCGGAAATCCTTTCCACCAGCATATCGGTCGCGATGAACACCACCGCGTTCGGACTCATCGTCGCGATTCCGCTGCTGTTTTTCTACACCGTGCTGCAGACCAAGACCACGGAAATTGTCGACAGCCTGGAGATGACGGTCGTCAAGTTCGTGAACCATCTGTCACGCGCACAACAAAACACCCAGTAAGCAAGCAGCCGTCTCATGTCTAAACGGGTATATCGCCGCAAGCATCCCGCTGTGGAACTGAACATCACTGCCTTCATGAACCTGATGGTGGTGCTGGTGCCCTTCCTGCTGATGACCGCGGTCTTCAGTCATATCACGATTCTCGATCTGAATCTGCCACCGCCGGACGCCAACAAGGTCAAGCAACCCAAGCAGCCCCCTTACGAGCTTCGCGTCACCATCCGCAAGAATATGCTGGTGCTGTCCGACAATCGACTGGGCATGATCAAACGCATTCCCAACAAGGGCAAGGAGCATAACTTTGCCCAGCTCAAGGAAACCCTGAAGCAGGTCAAGGCGCGGATCCCGGATCATACCAATATTACGATTCTGGCGGAGCAGCAGACCCGCTACGACGATCTGATCTCGGCGATGGATAGCTCGCGATCCTATCGGGCCCAGGTCGACGGGGAATGGGTGTTCGCGGAACTGTTTCCCGATATTTCTATCGGCGATGCCGCAAAATAGTATCGGGGCGATTACTAGATGAGTTTCTCCAGACGCGCCAAACGCATGCAAAAACACCGCGAACGCAGCGAACGACGTAGTGCGGCGCTGAACATGGTTTCGTTGATGGATATTTTCACGATTCTCGTGTTCTTCCTGCTGGTTAACGCCACCAGTACCGAGGTGCTGCCGTCGCCGAAGAATATCACCCTGCCCGAGGCTGCGGCCGAGAAGCTTCCGGCGCTCAACCTCGTCATCGCGGTAGACGAGAGAGTCATCCGTCTGCAGGGCAAGCCCATCGTCACCGTGAAAGATGCGCTCAAGGGCGACAAGAACTCGATCAGACCCCTGTTCGATGCGCTCAGGCTGGCCTCTACAACCGTCAAGGGCGTTGCCGACAAGAAGGGCGTCACGATCATGGGCGACCAGGAGATTCCCTACGGACTGCTGAAAAAGATCATGCTGACCTGTGCCGGTGCGGAATACACCAATATTTCCTTTGCGGTTACCCAGAAGGCGTCGGAGACCTGATGGCAAAGGCAGCTGCAATCAAGGAACCGGATCTACCCTGGGCCGACCATTCGGAAGACCGCGGATTCAAATGGCTGATGATCGTCATGCTGGTGCTGTTCCTCGGCGCCGGCGTGGTGCTGAATCTGGTCAAGCTGCCCGAAATCGAACAGAAAAACCTGGTTGACGTATCCCCGCGCCTGGCGAAACTGATCCTCGAAAAGCAAAAGGTCAAGCCGCCACCCAAGAAAGAAAAGCCCAAGGAAAAGAAGAAGGAAGAGCCCAAGAAAGAGGAAAAGAAAAAGGAAGAGCCGAAGAAAAAGGAAGAGCCTAAGAAAGAGGTAAAGAAAAAGGATGCCCGCGATGTCGCCAAGCAAAGCGGCCTGATCGCGCTGAGCGATGAACTCGAGGACTTGCGCGAGAGCTTCGACCTCGACGACACGCTCGGCAAGCCGCAGCAAACCGGGGGCTCGCAAGCGATCAAGGTAGCGACCGCCAGCGACCTGCTGACTTCGACCGCGGGGCAGTCCAGCGGCGGCATTCAGACCGACACCCTGAACCGCAATATCAAGACCAGCGAACTGGCGCAGCGCCAGACCACCAGGGTCGAGAGCAAGATCGAATCCGACGAAAAGCTCGCCAAGGCGGCCACGACCCAGAAACAAACGGGATCGGGCGGAGTCGGCAAACGCAGCTCCGACGAAATCGAACGCGTGTTCCAGAAAAACAAGGGCAGCATCTTCAACCTCTATAACCGCGCCCTGCGCAAGAATCCGTCGCTCGCCGGCCAGGTCGTCGTGGAACTGACCATCTCACCCAATGGCCAGGTTACCGCGGTACAAATTCTTTCCAGCGAACTCGGCGACGAAAAACTGGAGCGCAAGCTCGTGCTAAGTATCAAGAAGTTCAAGTTTTCCAGTGCCAACGTCGCCGAAATGAAAGTTACCTATCCGATCGACTTCCTGCCCTCCTGACGGGCGCCCGATGCAACCGCTGTCGCTCGAAACCAGCCGTCTTGACCTGCGCTGGCTGACGCTCGACGATGCCGCTTTTATTCTCGCACTGATAAACGATCCGGACTGGATTCGCTTCATCGGCGACAAGTCTGTAACGAATCTCGATGCCGCCCGCAGGTATCTCGAAGCGGGGCCACTGGCAATGTATCGCAGGCAGGGATTTGGGCTTAACCGGGTCGCCCTGAAGACCGACGATACGGCTATTGGTATCTGCGGAGTATTGCAGCGTGAAACCCTGGCGGAGCCCGATCTCGGTTTCGCTTTCCTGCCGGAATTCAGGCGCCATGGTTATGCGCTCGAGGCGGCGCAGGCGATACTCGAACATGCCTCGAAAGTAATGGGATTAAGCCGCGTTGCCGCCATCCTGTCACCGCAAAACACCGCCTCGGCCGGATTGCTCGAGAACCTGGGGTTCAACTTCGAGCGCAATTATCAGGCGCAACCAGATGCAGCCATTCTCGATCTGTACGCTATCGATTTGGCGAACGGATAATATCGGCCGATGGCGCCGGCAGCCATCAGGCCACCAGGATGACCGGGCAACTAAGCGTTTTAAGAATCCGAGACATTAATTCGGGCTTTTCATGGCGCGATATAATTGCACAGCAAAAGGCCGAGCCCAGCTGCCCCAACTGCTCGAGCAGTTGCTCCCGGGTCAACGCCTTCAAGCTGAGTTCGGCGCTTTTATTCCGCTCCAGTTTCTCGATCTCGGGGGCGATCTTGCCACCCGAACCGTCCTCGACCAGGGTTAGTTCGATCTTTTCGTGGCTAAACTGGTCCAGCACCACCTGCAGCGCCTGCTTTTGATGCCGCGATTCATTAGCGATCAACAGAATTTTACAGGGCGCCCTCTCGGTCCTGGAGCGTAAGCGATGGGAAACCGGTTGCCCCAGAATCATATAGGTTACATCGGCGCCCTGTTCCAGACCGATATCCCGCGCCCGGCCGCGAACGTAATCGAAACTCCAGGCAATCTGCAGCGCCCCGGCTTCTCGCTGCAGGGCTTGTTCGAACTGCCGCGCCACCGAGCGCATCGCGCGCTGCATCTGATCGACATCGGTCGGTCGCTCACGCGCCGTGGTCAGGCTGATTTCGCGAGTTATCGGCAGCCCCGTTACCTGCAGCAAGTCCTCATCCTCGATGAATAGCCCCTGCAGCTCGCTATTTATCGCCGCCGCCATCTGCACCGCGAGGCTTACGGTGTTGATCGAGTAACTGCCAACATCAGCCGCTAGCAACACGGTTTGCCGCTTCTTTTTCTGCTTTGCGGTCATGCGTCGTTTTCCCGGGAAGGCGTCGATTCGTTCTCGGAAGCGCGCTGCATGAATTTCTTTTGCGATTGCTGCAGCTGCTCGATCCGTTGCTGTATCCGATAATTGAAGCTTTGCTTCGGATATTGCCCCTTGCCATCGAGGTTGCCCGGCGGCATACCTGACAGCAGCTGCATGACCCCGCTTACCCGCTGAACCGGGTAAATACTGAATTCGCCGTTGGCAACGGCTTCACGTACATTCTTGCGCAGCATCAGGTGCACCTGGTTGGCGGCAGGAATGATAACGCCCTGCTCCCCGGTCAGGCCGCGGCTAGCACATACTTCGAAGAAACCCTCGATCTTCTCGTTAACCCCGCCGACTGCCTGAACTTCACCCAGCTGGTTGATCGACCCGGTCACCGCCAGCGACTGCAGCAGCGGAATTTCACCGAGCGCGGATAGCAACACGCAGAGTTCGGCCGCCGAGGCGCTGTCCCCGTCGACCGTTCCGTAGGATTGTTCGAAGGCCAGGCTCGCGGCCAGGGGCAGCGGCTGGTTGGCGGCATAGTGATGCGCCAGGTAGGAAGACAGAATCATGACTCCCTTGGAATGTATCTCGCCCCCCAGCTTGGCTTCGCGCTCGATATCGACGACGCCCGCTCGTCCCAGTCGCGCGGTGGCAGTGATACGCGAAGCCTGGCCGAAGCGATACCTGCCGGTCTGCAGGACCGAAAGCGCGTTGACCTGCGCGATCCGGGCACCATCGGTATCGATCATCTTGATGCCACGCAGCACCTGTTCCTGCATCAATTCCCGGTACCGATCCTGCCGATGCTCCTGCTTTTCGATCGCCTGTTCGATGTCTTCCACCTGAATCAACTTGTGCCTGTTTTTGCCAGCCCAGTAATTGGCTTCGCTCAACAGGTCACGCATATCATCCAGGTGCAGCGACAGTTTTTCGGCATCGTCGGCAGCGCGCGACGCCTCCTCGATCAGCCTGCCCACGCTGGATTTTTCCAGCGGCCGGGCAGCGCAATCCTGCTGCACCGACGCGATCATACGGGCATAGCCTTGAACGCTTTTTGAATCGCGCCTGGTGGTACGCGCGAAATCGGCGGAAACCTTGAACAATTGTCCGAACTCGTGATCCAGCGCCTGCAGCAGGTAGTAGAGTCTCGGCTCCCCGGTCAGGATCACCTTGATATTCAACGGAATCGATTCGGGCTCCAGCGACACGGTGTTCGCCAGGCTCAGCATCTGTTCCAGCGACTGAATCTTGATTTCGCGAGATTTGAGGGCCCGCTTGAGACCCTCCCAGGCAAATCCATGGGTCAGTAGCTTACGCGCATCCATAATCAGGTAACCCCCGTTGGCGCGATGCAGCGCCCCCGGCTTTATCAGCGTAAAGTCGGTGATCAGGGTTCCCATTTGTGACACGTACTCGACCCGTCCGATCAGGTTCTGGTAGGTCGGATGATCTTCCAATACCACCGGGGCACCGGTATTGTCGGTGTTGTCGACGATGACGTTGATACTATAGGCATGAAATCCTGCCACGCGGCTGGCAATGTTGTCGTTTTCGCGACCGTGCTCGGAAGGTAAAAATGCGTCGGCATCCTTGATCGCGCTTTGCTGCACCGCCTCCAGGTACTCCATGACCTCGGGCTGATCATGATAAGTATTCTCGATCCAGGCAATCAGCTGCTCGACCGTGTGCTGGGTAATCTCCTCGTTCAGCGCCTTGATGCGCTGATGATGCTCTCGCTGCACCAGCGGCATATCGCGGATGATGTCCTGTAATTCCTGTTGCAGGTCGGCGATTATTTTTTCGATGCGCTCTTTTTCCCGATCCGACAGTTGCGCGTACTCCTGCGGATCGAGCGGACGGCCATCGACCATCGGCCCCATGGTGTAGCCGCCGGGTGTGCGCATGATGATAATGCCCTTTTCCTCGGCTTCCCGGTCCAGCTTGCGAAATGCCTCGTCCTGGCGGTTTTGCAGCTCCTCCTCGATTTCCTGGCGCCGGTTACGATACTCTTCGCTCTGAAACGACGACGGCAACGACGTCAACAGATCCTCGACCAGCGATTCCATGTCCTGGCGCAGTTGCTGCCCCATACCGGCCGGCAATTTAAGCAGCCTGGGTTTTTGCGGATTGGTAAAGTTATTGACATAACACACGTCCGAAGGCTGGTCGGCATTCTGCGCGTGCCGCGACAAAATCTGGCGCACCAGGTCGTGCTTGCCAAAACCGGGATCACCGATCAGAAACAGGTTAAAGCCCTGTTGTTCGATCTCCACCCCGAACTCGATTGCCTCCAGCGCGCGATCCTGCCCCAAGGGTTGATCGAGCGGTTCGAGCTCTGCCGTCGTCTTGAAATCGAACTGCTTGAGATCGCAACTCTGGTAAAGTGCTTTGGCGCCCAGCGCCTTTATTTTTTTGCTAGCCATCCGCGAATTCTCACCCAATCGTTCAAACTCGATACCGATCCAGATCAATTGAACCGTTACTTAACACGATTACCGTTACCTGGATCAGCGCGCAAATCGAATCGCCAGTAACTTTACAAGATTCCGGGATGCCGGACCACCGCTTGCGCGGGAATGACCCAGTAATGGAGAGCCACCTCGTAGAACGGGACCTCTAAGGATTCGATTTGGCAAGACCATCCCATATTCGGAAGGTCTCGCCGCAATCACGGTGCGCAGCAGGCGAAAAAAAGACCCCGCATAAGCGGGGTCTTCAGGATTCCTCCGGCGAAACCACCCAAACCTCGGGAGGTCTCGCCGTCGCGAGCGCCGCGAGTGCAAGGCGCTTTTTGCGTCGAAGGCGCGAGCGTACGTACCGTACGTGAGCGTCTCGCCGCAAAAAGCAACGCCGCAATCGCGGTGCGCAGCAGGCGAGACTACATCATGCCGCCCATGCCGCCCATACCGCCGCCCATCCCGCCCATATCGGGCATCGCAGGAGCGTCGTCTTTCGGTGCATCCGCAATCATTGCTTCGGTAGTGATCAACAGACCAGCCACCGAGGCCGCGTTTTGCAGCGCCGAGCGGGCTACCTTGGTCGGATCCAGGATACCCATTTCGATCATGTCGCCGTATTCACCGGTAGCCGCATTGTAACCGTAGTTACCTTCGTTGGCTTCGACGTTATTGGTTACCACGGAAGCTTCGGCGCCGGCGTTGGTCACGATCTGGCGAATCGGCTCTTCCAGCGCGCGGCGCGCGATGTCGATACCGATCTGCTGGTCATGATTGTCGCCCTTGAGGTCGGCAATCGAGGCACGAGCGCGGATCAGCGCAACACCGCCACCGGCAACCACGCCTTCCTCGACCGCGGCGCGAGTTGAATGCAGCGCGTCCTCGACGCGAGCCTTCTTCTCCTTCATTTCGATTTCGGTCGCGGCACCCACCTTAATGACGGCAACACCACCGGCCAGCTTGGCCAGGCGCTCCTGCATCTTCTCGGTGTCGTAGTCTGAAGTCGACTCGGCGATCTGAGCCTTGATCTGGGTGATACGATCCTGGATGTCTTCGGCTGAACCGGCACCATCGACGATCGTGGTATTTTCCTTGGTGATCGAGACTTTCTTGGCCGATCCCAGGTCTTCCATAGTGGTTTTTTCGAGACTCAGGCCTACCTCTTCGGAGATAACCTGGCCGCCGGTCAGTACCGCGATGTCCTGCAGCATGGCCTTACGACGGTCGCCGAAGCCAGGGGCCTTGACTGCGCAAACCTTTACGATACCGCGCATGCTGTTGACCACCAGGGTCGCCAGCGCTTCACCTTCGATATCCTCGGCGATGATCAGCAGCGGCTTGCTCGCCTTTGCGACCGATTCCAGGATAGGCAGCAATTCACGGATGTTCGAAATCTTCTTGTCGAATAGCAGGATCATCGGCTCTTCGAGTTCGGCCGACATGGTCGACTGTTCGTTAACGAAGTAAGGTGAAAGGTAACCGCGATCGAACTGCATACCTTCGACCACGTCGAGTTCGTTATCGAAGGAAGAACCCTCTTCGACCGTGATAACGCCTTCCTTGCCAACTTTTTCCATCGCTTCGGCGATGATGCTGCCGACGCTGGAATCCGCATTGGCCGAGATCGTGCCGACCTGCGAAATCGCTTTTGTATCTTCACAAGGGGTAGAAATGTCTGACAGATGCTTTACCGCTTCGCCCACGGCCTTGTCGATGCCGCGCTTGAGATCCATCGGGTTCATGCCCGCGGCGACTGCCTTCATGCCTTCACGCACGATAGCCTGCGCCAGAACGGTAGCCGTGGTGGTACCGTCACCGGCCACGTCGGAAGTCTGCGATGAAACTTCCTTGACCATTTGAGCACCCATGTTTTCGAACTTGTCTTCGAGTTCGATTTCCTTCGCGACCGACACTCCGTCCTTGGTCACGGTCGGAGCACCGAAGCTCTTGTCCAGGACCACGTTACGCCCTTTCGGGCCAAGGGTTACCTTGACGGCATTTGCCAGGATGTTTACGCCATGGACCATGCGCGAGCGCGCATCGTCACCAAATTTCACTTCTTTTGCACTCATTTGAGTTTAACCTCTTGATATTCCAGATTATTCAACAACAGCGATGATGTCATCTTCGCGCATGATCAGCAGTTCTTCGCCTTCGACCTTGATTTCAGTGCCGGAATATTTACCGAAGTAAACGGTATCTCCGACCTTGACATCGAGGGCACGCACGTCACCGGAATCGATGACCTTGCCGATGCCGACTGCGAGGATTTCACCCATGCTGGGCTTCTCGGTTGCAGAATCGGGAATTACGATACCACCCGCTGTGGTTCGCTCTTCCTCCTTACGCCTGACGATGACTCGATCATGCAATGGACGAATATTCATTATTGCTACGCTCCGTAGTTTTGGTTTCAGTTTTGCCACCCACAAACGGGCGGACTAATCTTTATCGCCGCGGGTTAGCACTTTCTTATCGAGAGTGCTTAGCACTCGGGCACAGGGAGTGCTAATGATATTCAGCGACTTTTCGTAGTCAAGCGAATTGGGGCGAATTTTGGTTGTTTCAAGGGGAATCGAGGGAAAATTTGGACTTTTCCGTTATTTTTAGCCGATTTAGTCTTCCCGGCGATACTTGACGCCGTCGATCACGTTACTATCAGGATGCCTGTGGTGACCGCGCATACTGACCGAGGACGATACCACCATTCGCGATGTAACTGCGTTTACCAGCCAGATGCGGGTCGGGGGAAACAACAGGAAAAAGCCGAACGCGTCGGTAAAAAATCCGGGCGTCAGCAGCAGCGCGCCCGCGACGACGAGTCCCATGCCTTCGAGTATCTCGCGCGCCGGCAGCTCGTTCGCCTGCAATTTTTGCTGAGCCCGGTTCAGCGTGGATAGTCCCTGTGCCTTGAGCAGAGCGACCCCGATGACGGCTGTCAGAACCACCAGGAAAATGGTCCAGCCCGCCCCAATCACCTGCCCCACCTGGATCAACAGGTAGATTTCGATGATCGGCACCAGCAGGAAAATAACGGCAATTAGCGGAAACACGGCATTAAACTGGTGGTTAACATTGATTATTTTAGAATCTGAGGTATTACTTCAGTAATAAAGCTATTGGTAGTATATGTGGTTAGCATATCACTTTATCAATCGCGCCCGCGGACTATCTTATGTCAGACCATTACCTGGTGATCACTTCCTGGCCGGATCTCGACGGAGCCAGGCTGCAGGCGCAGAGCTGGTTAAATAAAAAACTCGCGGCAAGTGTAAACATTTTGCCGCAGATGGACTCTATATATCGATGGAAGGGTGAAATCAGGCATGGTAAGGAGCACAAGATTTTCATCAAGACCCGCGCTGCTCGAATCGACGCGTTACAGCAGGAGATTCGAGCCGCTCATCCCTACGCCGTAGCCGAGATACTGCATTTTAAGATAGACTCTGGCGACCCCGATTACCTCGACTGGATAACACAATCAACACAATGAAAAGCTTCAGTAAAACTATCGGTTCGATTCTGCTGCTACTGCTTGCGGCAAGTCCCCTGTTGCAGGCCCAGGAAGACGATCTGCTGCCACCCGAGGAGGCCTTTGCCTTGACCGCCCGGGTCGAAGGCGACACGCTGATTGCCGAATACAAGATTGCGCCGGGTTATTACATGTATCGCGAACGTTTCGATTTTCAGATCGAGTCCAGCGACGCGCCCGCGCGCTTCGATGTTGCCGTAATACCTCCCGGCAAGGTCAAGAACGACGAGTTTTTCGGCAGGATGGAAACCTATCGCGACAGCGTAAGCATCAAGCTGCCGCTGCTGTTCGATCACACGCCCGCTACCCGGCTCCAGGTCAAGGCGGTCAGCCAGGGATGCGCCGATATCGGGGTTTGTTACCCGCCGCTGAAACAGGCGCTGGCCGTCGACGTCGCCTCCAGCGCGCAAATCATTCCCAGCGCCTGGGTTGCCGACAGCCAGCCGGCAAATAGCCAGGGCGGCGACGTCGCCGCGCTGCAGGCGCTGCTGGACCAGGTATCGACCAAACTGGAAAACAAGCAGCAATCGCAAACCACCGACGCCGACACCGGCGGCTCCGATCCGTTGGCTGCGCTGCAGGCGCTGGGTGCAGACATCGGGCTCGACGAGGACGACGAAATCCTGCACCCGGACCAGGCGTTTATCCTGTCCGCCCGGCTGGACGCCAACAACATCATCCAGACCAATATCCTGTTGGCAGACAATATTTATGTTTATCGCGACAAACTAAAAATCGCGATGGTCGATGGTAGCGGCCATTCCCTGGGCGCCGTATCGCTACCCAAAGGCAAAAAGAAACACGACGAATTTTTCGGAGAAACCGAAGTTATCTATGACCAGGTAAACGTATCCATCCCGATCATTTCGGAAGCCAACGCCAGCGACCGAATTACGCTGTCATACGGATACCAGGGCTGCGTCGAAGATCGCATTTGCTATCCGCCGATAACCAAGTATCTCGTGGTCAATGCGAGCGAGGGCCTGATCCAGGTAGTCGACGAGCTCGGCGCGGCGGCCAGCGCGCCAACAGCCTCCAACGCCCAGTCCGGGAGCGCCCAGGCGCCGGTGTCGGAACAGGACCAGTTTGCGAATTTACTCAGGGACGAAAGCCTGCTGCTGATCATTGGCCTGTTCTTTCTTGCCGGCGTTGGTCTCACCTTTACCCCCTGCGTGTTCCCGATGATCCCGATCCTGTCCAGCATCATCGCCGGCCAGGGATCGTCGATAACGACTCGCAAGGCCTTTACCCTGTCCCTGGTCTACGTGCTGGCGATGGCGGTTACCTACGCGGCCGCGGGCGCGATCGTCGGCTACTACGGCGCCGAGTTCAATATCCAGATCTGGTTCCAGGATCCGATCATACTGAGCGTATTTGCCGCGGTATTCGTTCTATTGTCGCTGTCGATGTTCGGTTTTTACGAACTACAGATGCCGAACGCGATCCAGTCTCGCCTGACCGCCATCAGCAACAGCCAGCAGGGCGGCACGCTGGTCGGCGTCGGCCTGATGGGTTTTTTCTCGGCGATCATCGTCGGCCCCTGCATTACCGCGCCGCTAGTGGGCGCGCTGATCTTCATCTCGCAAACCCAGGACTGGCAGCTCGGCGGGCTGGCGCTGTTCGCGCTCGGCCTCGGCATGGGCGTGCCTCTGCTGTTGATTGGAACTTCCGCCGGCAGACTGCTGCCGCGGGCCGGCGGCTGGATGGATACCGTGAAGGCCGTGTTCGGCGTGGTACTGCTCGGAGTCGCGATCTGGTTGCTGGAACGGATTCTGCCGGTTGGCATCACCATGGCGTTGGTCGCGGCCCTGCTGATCGCATCGGCTATCTACATGGGCGCGCTCGACTCCCTCGGCGAGGCAGCCTCGGGATGGCGTCGGTTATCCAAGGCGCTGGGCCTGTTAGTCCTGATTTACGGCGTGGCCTACCTGATTGGAGCGGCCGCCGGCAGCAACGACCTGATTCAACCCTTGCGCGGGCTCAGCGCCTCGGCAGGCGGTTCCGGGCAGCAGGCCCAGCAGCATCTCGCGTTTCGCCAGATAAAGGGGCGCGACGGGCTTCAGCTCGCGCTCAACGATTCGGTACAGCAGGGCCGCAATACCATGCTCGACTTTTACGCGGACTGGTGTATCTCCTGCAAGGAAATGGAAAAATACGCCTTCACCCACCCGCAGGTGCTGGCAGCGCTGGACCAGGTCGCGACGCTGCAGGCCGATGTGACCGATAACGATCGCATCGATACCGAATTGATGACATCGCTGGGGATCTACGGTCCTCCCGCGATCCTCTTCTTCGACGCCCAGGGGCAGGAAATCCGGAATCGACGCGTCGTGGGTGAAATGTCGGGCGACCAATTTGCGGCCCACGTCATCGGCGCTGGTTTCGATGCTGGGCGGCGTTTTGCTTTACGATTTCCTACAACCTGGAGATCCCGACGATTCCGACTCCCCCGCCCAGGCGCCAGTCGAACTGCACTCGATACCACTGACGGATCTCGACAAGCGCCAGACAGTGCTACGCGACTGGCAGAGACAGTTACTGGTGGTCAACTTCTGGGCGCCCTGGTGCGCGCCCTGCCGACGTGAAATACCGGCCCTGATCCAGGTGCAGGAAGAGTATCGATCTCGAGGCGTTGCGATTCTAGGCATCGCTTTCGACAACGAACCCCAGGTCAGGCGATTCGCCGATGAGTACAACATCAACTACCCGCTGTTTCTGTCTTCGAACCGCGCTGCGATGTATAACGCCGCGCTCGGAAATCCCAGCGGCAGCCTGCCGTTTACCGCGCTGCTCGACCGCGAGTTACGAATCATTTATCGACACAACGGCGAACTAACGCTGGATGAATTGCGTGCGCAGCTCGAGCAGCACCTGTAAGTCATTGACGGCGCGTCAGATATAATAAATTTGTCGCCAACTTCGCCAATCTGGCCGATATCTGACTAAAACTGGACTCTATTTGGTCGATATGTGAAAATCCGTGCATATTCACACCCAGGTTTGAAAAACCCTCAATGAGCCACATTCTGGTCATCCATGGCCCCAATCTGAACCTGCTGGGCACGCGCGAGCCCGAAGTGTACGGTGCCGACACGCTGGCCGCCATCAACCAGAACCTGAACCAGATGGCCCAAAAGAACGGCGTCAGCCTGCAGACATTTCAATCTAATAACGAAGGCGAAATCGTAAGCTGCATCCAACAGGCGGCGGACAACCAGGTCGACTTTATCATTATCAACCCGGCGGCTTACACCCATACCAGCGTCGCGATTCGCGATGCCTTCCTGGCGACCCGAATTCCCTTTATCGAAACCCATTTATCGAACGTCTACGCGCGCGAAGAGTTCAGAATGCACTCCTACCTGTCCGACCTGGCGGTTGGGGTAATCGGTGGTTTCGGTAAGAACAGTTACATGCTGGCGCTCGAAGCTGCCGTCATTCATTGCAAACAATCCGAAAAACAGAGAACCGAGTAGATGGATATTCGCAAAGTTAAAAAACTCATCGAGTTACTCGAGGAATCGGGTATCGCCGAGCTGGAAATCAAAGAGGGTGAGGAATCGGTCAGAATCAGCCGACAGTCATCGTCCGTGGTGCAAACCGTCGCAGCGGCGCCCCAGGCCGCAGCCCCGGCGCCGCCCGTGGCCAGCGCCGGACCGGCAGCAGTCGAAGCGCCAGCGGTCGAATCCGGCCACCAGGTCAAGTCACCCATGGTCGGCACCTTCTATGCCGCAGCCTCCCCCACTTCCGGACCATTTGTAACCCAGGGCCAGCAGGTCAATGTCGGCGATACACTATGCATTATCGAGGCGATGAAGATGATGAACCAGATCGAGGCCGACAAGGCGGGTACGGTTCGCTCGATCCTGGTCGAGAACGGCAGCCCGGTCGAATTCGACCAGGTGCTGTTCGTTATCGAGTAAGCAGTCCCATGCTGGAAAAAATCCTGATCGCCAACCGGGGGGAAATCGCGTTACGAATTCTGCGTGCATGCCGGGAAATGGATATCAAGACGGTGGCGGTGCACTCGACCGCGGATCGTGACCTGAAGCACGTCCGGCTGGCCGACGAATCGGTCTGCGTCGGACCCGCCTCTTCGCTGGAAAGCTACCTCAATATCCCCGCCATCATCTGCGCGGCCGAACTCACCAATGCCGACGGCATCCATCCGGGCTACGGTTTCCTGTCGGAAAATTCCGAATTCGCCGAGCAGGTGGAATCCAGCGGTTTCAAGTTTATCGGCCCCAGCGCGGACTCGATACGCACCATGGGTGACAAGGTCGCGGCAATCAAGGCGATGAAGGCAGCCGGCGTGCCGACCGTGCCCGGCTCCGACGGCCCGCTGGACGAAGATTCCGAACGCAATATAGCGCTGGGCCGCAAGATCGGTTACCCCGTCATCATCAAGGCCGCCGGCGGTGGTGGCGGTCGCGGCATGCGCGTGGTGCACGCCGAGGGTAGCCTGCTCAACTCGATTCAACTGACCAGGTCCGAGGCCGCGGCGGCGTTTAACAACGACACGGTCTACATGGAAAAATTCCTCGGCTCCCCGCGGCATATCGAAATCCAGATACTGGCCGATTCCCACGGCAACGCGATCCACCTGGGCGAACGCGACTGTTCGATGCAGCGCCGACACCAAAAGGTGGTCGAGGAAGCCCCGGCGCCCGGCATTACCGAACAACAGCGCGCCGAGATCGGCGGTCGCTGCGCCGAGGCCTGCGTGCGGATGGGCTACGAGGGTGCGGGTACCTTCGAGTTCCTTTACGAAAACGGTGAATTCTACTTCATCGAGATGAACACCCGGGTCCAGGTCGAACACCCGGTGACCGAGATGATCACCTGGGTCGACATCATCAAGGAGCAAATTTCGATCGCATCGGGCAATCCGCTGCGCTACAAGCAGGAAGACATCCAGATACAGGGCCACGCAATCGAGTGCCGCATCAACGCCGAGGACTCGAAAACCTTTTTGCCTTCGCCCGGCAAAATCACCCTGTATCACGCGCCTGGTGGTCCCGGGGTGCGGATGGATTCGCATATCTATAACGGTTATACCGTGCCGCCCTACTACGATTCGATGATCGGCAAGTTGATTACCTACGGCAGCACGCGCGAATCGGCGATCGCACGCATGAACGGTGCGCTGTCCGAGATCGTCATCGAGGGCATCAAGACCAATATCGATCTGCAAAAGGAAATTCTCAGCGACGGTAATTTCGGCGCCGGCGGTACCGACATCCACTACCTCGAGAAAAAACTCGGGATCGACTGACCGGTATGACCTGGTGGCAATTCAGCCTGAATTGCCAGGCATCCGAACTCGAGCATATCGAAGACCTGATGCTGGAACTGGGGGCACTCAGCATTTCCATCAGCGATGCCGGAAACGAGCCTATCTACGAACCGCTGCCTGGAACCACGCCGTTATGGCAGGACTCGATTCTGACCGCGACCTTTGGCGCCGAGGCCGATCCCGAAGACCTGCACCAGCAGATAAGCGGCGCACTGCCCGATCAAATGACGGCCAGCCTGCGGCGGCACGGATTGCAGGATCAGGACTGGGAACAGGCTTACAAGCAGCATTTCAAACCCATTCAATGCGCGCCGGACCTGTGGATCGTGCCGAGCTGGTCTGAACCTCCGGATCCAGCAGCCACCGTCATCGAACTCGATCCGGGCCTGGCCTTTGGTACCGGCAGCCATCCCACCACCGCGTTATGCCTGGCGTGGCTGGTGGCGTACAGACCTGCCGGTAAACAGGTAATCGACTACGGTTGCGGTTCAGGCATTCTCGCAATAGCGGCGGTCAAACTGGGAGCGTCACGGGTCTGCGCGGTCGATATCGATCCCCAGGCGCTAAGCGCCTGCAAAGCAAACCTCGAGACCAACAAAATCGACAGCGACCGGGTACTGATTGCCACGCCCGAAACCATGCCGGGCGACCCGGTTGACCTGCTGATCGCAAACATCCTCGCCGGGCCGCTGGTCGAGCTGGCACCACGCTTCGCCGTCCTGGTGAAACCCGGCGGGCGAATTTTGCTTTCAGGCATACTCAAATCACAGCTCGAGGATATACAATTGGCCTACCGGTCCCGCTTCCAGTTGGCAGCGGCCAGCAGTCGCGAAGACTGGGTATGTATCAGCGGCAAACGAATCTGACCAGGCGGCCATGTACAAGAGCACACATCTCGGCGAAATAATGGAAACTACCTGCAGCCAGTGCAAGAGTCGATTTCGCCTGACCGAAAAACAGTTGCAACAGGCTTATGGCAAGGTGCGCTGCGGGGAATGCGGCTGTGTTTTCAACGCGCTGCACGGCTTGCAAAACTACGAAGGTGAATTGCCACCCGACTACTACGAACAGCTGGAAGACGATATTTCAGATGAAAAAGCCTTACCCGTAAGCGACTTCGATGATATATCGACACCAGACCAGCCGCAGGAACTCAGCCTGCACGAAGCGATGTACGGCTCCGAGCGCAGGTCCTTTTTTTCGATCGGGCCGCTGGGCTGGTTTATCGGCATCCTGTTACTGGGGGCGATCGGTATCGCGCAGGCGATTTATTATCAACGCTACCAGCTGATCGAGGATCCGCGCTACCAGCAACAGGTGATCAACCTGTGCCAGTTGCTGCCATGCGCCGAAACCGCGTTTGCCAGCACCGAGCAGCTCCGATTGCTGGAACGAAACGTGTTTACCCATCCGATCGCGAACGACGCCCTGATGGTGACCGGATCCTTTACCAACCAGGCGCCGTTTGCCCAGAAGCTGCCCGATATGTTGGTCAGCCTGTTCGACGTGCGCGGTAAACTGATTGCCAACCGCCTGTTCAAGCCCGCGGAATACCTGCTCGAAGACAAAAACCGGGGAGTCATCGAATCCGATGCCATCGCCCAGTTTCGCATTGAAATTGTCGATCCCGGCACCGACGCCCTGACCTACGAATTCGAGTTTTACTAGGCCCGGGTCAACAATAAGATAACCTAATGCCGGCATCGAATATTACTGCTATCCGCGGCTTCGTTCTCGGAGTATATTTTCGCTGCAGCGCAGCACCGCTTGCGCTATCAATCAGGGATTGAACACCAGCTAAGCAATGAACCTCCAGTACCAACTCAACCGCTTCCTGCCGTTCCTGCGTTGGGGCAGAGGCATGACGCGCAGCAGCATGCGCGCCGATGCCATCGCCGGACTTACCGGCGCCGCGATCGTGCTGCCGCAGGGCGTCGCTTTCGCGGCGATCGCCGGCATGCCGCCCGAGTACGGCCTTTACACCAGCATGGTACCAGCGGTCATCGCGGCCCTGTTCGGCTCGTCATGGCATCTGGTTTCAGGACCGACAACCGCGGCCTCGGTCATCATGTTCGCTTCCCTGAGCGGCATTGCGACTCCGGGTAGCGAGGAATACGTTGCGCTTGCGATCACGCTGGCCTTCATGGTCGGAGTACTGCAGCTGATCATGGGCGTGGTGCGTCTCGGGGCGCTGGTCAATTTCATCTCGCATTCGGTCGTGGTCGGCTTTACCGCCGGGGCGGCCTGTTTGATCGCGGCCAAGCAGGCCGAGGAGTTTCTCGGCATCGATATACCCGATGGGGCACATTTACTCGCCACGCTCGACTTTCTGTGGCAAAACTGGAGGGACCTGCATCCGCTGGTAACGCTGGTAGCGCTCATTACGCTGCTGAGCGGAATCCTCGCGCAGCGACGCCTCGGCGGCATGAGCATGATTGCAGCGATGGTCGCGGGCAGCATCGCCGCAGCGCTGTTCAACCTGGCCTTCAGCGAGGAGACGTCCGGGATCCACATGGTCGGCGCCCTGCCCCAACAGCTGCCGCCATTGTCGATGCCGCAGTTTTCGCTCGACGTGTTTCGCCAGCTCTCGCCGCTGGCGCTGGCAATGACCCTGTTCGCGCTGACCGAGGCGGTCTCGATCGCGCGCTCGATCTCACTCAAATCGGGGCAGCCGATTGAAGGCAACCAGGAATTTATCGGGCAGGGTCTGTCGAATATTCTCGGCAGTTTCTTTTCTTCCTACGTCGCAACCGGCTCTTTTAACCGCAGCGGCGCCAATTACGACGCCGGCGCGCGCACACCGATGGCGGCGGCGCTCGCGGGCGTGTTGCTGGTCGTGCTGGTGCTGCTGGTGGCGCCGTTGACATCCTATCTGCCCAAGGCGGCAGTCGCCGGCCTGCTGTTCCTGGTGGCCTGGCGTCTGATCAATTTCAGCCAGATAAGGAAAATTCTGCGCGCAGATCAAAACGAAGCCGCGATTCTCGGAATCGTGTTTTTCGGTACCGTCTTCTTTTCGATCGAATTCGCGATTCTGGCCGGCGTCATCCTGTCGCTGATGATTTTCCTGCGCAAGACGTCGCGCCCGAGGCTGTCGCCGCGAGTCCCCGACCCGGACTCGAAAACCCGAAAATTCATCTTCGGTCATTCCCTGCCGGAGTGCCCGCAGCTGAAGATACTGCGACTCGACGACTCGCTTTATTTCGGTTCGGTAGCTCATGTCGGCGAACTGTTGCGTCGTTACCGCGAGCATTATCCCGGGCAAAAGCATCTGCTACTGCTGACCAAGGGCATCGCCCAGGTTGACGTGGCCGGCGCTGAGCTGCTGATCAAGGAGACGAGAGACAGGCGCGCGATGGGAGGCGACCTTTACCTGTACCGGCTGCGGGATAAGGCCTCCAAGGTTTTCAATCGCGGCGGCTATGCCGACGAGTTAGGCGAAGCCAATATATTCGACGGCAAGCTGGACGCACTTTCCTCTATTTTCGGCCGGCTCGACAAGAGTATTTGCGCCACCTGCGAAAATCGAATCTTTCTCGAATGCCAGACGATCGATAAAATAGAGCCCGCTGCGGAAAAGTAAATCGAATGTCTTTTACCATTGGACCCTATCGTTTTTCGAATCGCCTGGCGCTGGCCCCAATGGCCGGCGTTACCGATCGCCCGTTCCGCCAGTTATGCCGGCAGCTGGGCGCGGCAATGACGGTGTCTGAAATGATTACCAGTCGCCCCGACCTGCGTGACAGCCGCAAAACCCGCCTGCGCATGGATCACGAGGGTGAGCCCGGGCCAATCATCGTGCAGATCGCCGGCGGGATACCGCAAATGATGGCCGAGGCCGCTGCCTACAACGTGTCGCAGGGCGCGCAAATCATCGATATCAACATGGGCTGTCCCGCCAAAAAAGTGTGCAAGGTCGACGCCGGATCGGCCCTGCTGCGAGACACCAGGCTGGTAGAATCGATTCTGCGGGCGGTGGTCGCCGCGGTCGAGGTGCCGGTTACGCTGAAGATTCGAACCGGCTGGTCGCGCGACCAGCGCAACGCCCTCGATATTGCCCGGATCGCCGAGGATTGCGGCATTGCGGCCCTGACTATCCACGGGCGCACTCGTGAAGACCGCTTCCAGGGAGTTGCCGAGTACGAAACCATTCGCAGGGTCAAGCAAACCGTTCAGCTGCCGATTATCGCAAACGGCGACATCGATTCTGTGAAAAAAGCGCAAATGGTCGTGGACTTCACGGCCGCTGATGCTATCATGGTCGGCCGAATTGCGCAGCAGCGTCCGTGGATTTTCGACCAGATCGAGCACTATCTGAACACCGGCAAGGAGCCCGTGGAGCCCTCGGACCAATTAAAACAAGCGTGGCTTATCCGCCACTTAAAAAATCTGTATGCGTTTTACGGGGAACACCAGGGAGTACGGATCGCGCGTAAGCATATTAACTGGCAACTTGGCCACAGCGAAACTTATCACATCGTCAGGCCCGCATTAATGCAGGCACAAACAGCGACGCAACAGCTGCAGACGATAAGGGCTTACTTCGAGAACCGCAACCTGGAAAGCTATGACTGGGCATCATGAGGAGCGTCCACGGCACAACGTGGTTAGTAGAGAGTGGCAAAAAAGAAAAACACAAGTCTATTACAGCAGTCGGTGGAACAGGCAATACGCAAGTACCTCGACGATCTCGATGGCGAGCTACCCTGTAATCTGTTCGACACGGTGATTTCGGAAATCGAGCAGCCAATGCTCAAAACCGTGCTGCGCCATTGCGATAACAACCAGTCCAAAACCGCATCCTGCCTCGGGATCAACCGCGGTACCCTGCGCAAGAAACTTAAGCAATACCATATCGAACATTAATACTGGCGGCAGACCGATCGGTTATAATGTCGCTTCAATTACCACCTAAACGGATATCATATGCCCCAGGCTATTCGCCGCGCGCTGATCAGCGTCTCAGATAAAACCGGCATCGTCGAACTGGCTCAAACTCTCAACCACAATGGCGTCGAATTGCTGTCGACTGGCGGCACCGCGAAGCTGATCGCCGATGCGGGCATCGCGGTCACCGAAATTTCCGATCACACCGGATTTCCTGAAATGATGGCGGGTCGCGTCAAAACCCTGCATCCAAAGGTGCACGGCGGCATTCTCGGGCGGCGCGGCATCGATGACGAGGTGATGCGAGAGCACGCGATCGCGCCAATCGACCTGGTGATCATTAACCTCTACCCGTTTCAGCAAACCGTAGCCGACCCGGATTGCAGCCTCGAGGATGCCATCGAAAATATCGACATCGGCGGCCCCGCGATGGTGCGCGCCGCGGCCAAGAATCACGCCAGCGTAACGATCGTGGTCGATCCCGCCGACTACCCGACGTTGCTGCAGGAAATGGCCGCCGACGACAGCGTCAGCGACGCCACCCGGTTTTCGCTCGCGATCAAGGCATACGAACATACCGCGCAATACGATGGCGCCATCGCCAACTACTTCGGCCGAATGGTGCAAAAGAGCGAGGATCAGGCGTTTCCGCGCACCCTGAACCTGCAATTTCGCCATACCCAGTCGATGCGCTACGGCGAGAACCCGCACCAGGCGGCTGCCTTCTACCGCGCCGACGGCAGCAGTGAGCCCAGCGTTGCCAGTGCGCGACAATTGCAGGGCAAGGCGCTGTCATTCAACAACATCGCCGACACCGACGCCGCGCTCGAATGCGTGAAGCAGTTCGAAACGCCCTGCTGCGTTATCGTCAAGCACGCCAACCCCTGCGGGGTCGCGCTGGCCGATAACATCCACGATGCCTACCAGCGCGCTTTCAGCACCGATCCGGAGTCGGCCTTCGGCGGCATTATCGCTTTCAACCGCGCACTCGATGCCGACACCGCGCGGGCAATCATCGAGCAGCAATTCGTCGAGGTCGTCATCGCACCGGCGGTCGACGAGGACGCATCGGCCGCGGTCGCGAGCAAGGAGAACGTGCGCCTGCTGTGCTGCGGTCAATGGGAGCAGTTCGAGACCCGTCTCGACTACAAGCACGTCAACGGTGGGGTACTGGTGCAGGATGCTGACCAGGCGCTGTACCAGCGACTCGAGGTCGTCAGCGACGTCAAACCCGACGAGCAGCAGATGCAGGATATGGTTTTCGCCTGGCAGGTTGCCAAGTTCATCAAATCGAATGCCATTATTTACGCCCGTGACCAAATGACGATCGGCGTCGGCGCGGGCCAGATGTCGCGTATCAATAGCGCACGCATCGCCGCGATCAAGGCCGAGCATGCGGATCTGCAGGTTGCAGGTTCGGTAATGGCGTCAGACGCCTTCTTCCCGTTTCGTGACGGCATCGACGCCGCCAACGAGGTCGGCATCAGGGCGGTTATCCAGCCGGGCGGATCGATGCGTGACGACGAGGTTATCGCGGCCGCCAACGAACACGGCATGGCTATGGTTTTTACCGGCATGCGGCATTTTCGACACTAGCTGACAGGATAATTCGATGAAGCTGTTAATCGTTGGCGGCGGTGGACGCGAACATGCACTAGCCTGGAAGGCGGCACAATCGCCGCTGGTGACCCGGGTCTATGTAGCGCCGGGTAATGCCGGCACCGAACTCGAAGACGGCATCGAAAACGTCGCTATCGGCGCCGAGGATATCGACGCACTGCTCAAGTTTGCAGCCACAAGTGAAATCGGACTGACCATCGTCGGTCCCGAGGCGCCGCTGGTTGCCGGCATCGTCGACCGCTTCGAGGCAGCCGGTCTGAAAATTTTCGGACCCAGCGCGAGCGCGGCCCAACTCGAAGGCTCGAAGACCTTCACCAAGGATTTCCTTGCCCGCCACCAGATTCCGAGCGCGGCCTACCAGAGTTTTACCGAGATCGACGCGGCCTGCGACTATGTCGCCCGCCGGGGAGCCCCGATCGTGATCAAGGCCGATGGTCTCGCCGCCGGCAAGGGCGTCATCATTGCGCAGACCGAGGCCGAAGCCGAAGCGGCGATTACCGACATGCTGGCCGGCAATCGCTTCGGCGAAGCCGGTCACCGGGTCGTGATCGAATCGTTTCTGCCGGGCGAAGAAGCCAGCTACATATGCATCGTCGATGGCGAACAGGTGCTGCCAATGGCCAGCTCGCAGGACCACAAGGCGCGCGACAATGGTGATCTCGGTCCCAACACCGGGGGCATGGGAGCCTATTCCCCGGCACCGGTGCTGAGTCAGGAAATCGAGGCGCGGGTCATGCACGATATCATTCTTCCGACGGTCCGGGGTATGCAGGCAGAAGGTAATCGCTATCGTGGATTCCTCTACGCGGGCCTGATGATCGGGGCCGACGGCAGCGTTAGCGTGCTGGAATACAATTGCCGCTTCGGCGACCCTGAAACCCAGCCGATCATGATGCGCCTGCAGTCAGACCTGGTCGAACTCTGCCTGGCGGCCTGCGACGGTAAACTGGAAGGCAAAGCCATACAGTGGGATCAGCGCGCCAGCCTCGGCGTGGTGATGGCGGCAGCGGGCTATCCCGATAATTATGCAAAGGGCGAGGCGATCACGAATATCCCGCCGGAGACAGATAGCGGCAAGGTGTTCCACGCCGGCACCATGCGCGATGCCGACGGCAATATCCTGTCAAACGGCGGACGCGTGTTATGCGCCGTCGGGCTGGGTGACGACATCGCGGACGCGCAGCGCCGTGCCTACGACCTCGTCAAAAAAATAGCATGGGATTCGGCCTACTACCGCAGCGACATCGGCTTCAAGGCACTGTGATCGTGGTTGCTCGAGTCTTCGTGGTTGATCGAAAGGGTATTTGCCTTTAGCGCTTCGTAGTGTGGCAGCGACGCTTCGTATAGTCGCATCATATCCGCGCTGGTTGCGAGCGGCGCATAATTCCGTTGCTGTTTTTGAAACCCGGTACTGGCTTTGAGGCTGTCGTGAAAGCCGTGTTCGTCAGTATTCCAGGTCGGGTTTTTGCCACTGTTTTCCTCAGCCTTGTCTGCCCAGCTCAAAGCCTCGGGAATGTGATCAATGCCTACGGCATCGCAGTAAGCCTGCATGCCGGCTTCCGGGAATTCAAGCAGCTCGTCAGAATCGATAACGACCGGGGCCTCGCCCTCCTTGTCCGCGATTCGATTGAACAGGGTATGCAGATCGTCGAAGCCGATTTCCGCCAGGCTGATATCGGGCCAACGAGAATGCATCGAAGTAATCACCTTGTCCGGGTCACGGATCAGGAAGGTATGGTTGAAGGCGCCGAGAAAAGCGTCATCTGCCACATGCATGATCGAGTAAGCGAAATCCTTGACGAACACCTGCCCGCTGGAAGCAAGATTCAGCAATTTCTGATGTACCGAATGAATCGTCAAACCGGCTGTGGGCTGCAGGGTTTTATCAGCGAGGAAGTACCGGTCGTGACGTCGATCGAGGCCGTAATAGAAAGCCTCGTTATAAGGTTCGTGAAAACAGGTCATGTCGCCACGGTTTGACATTACCCACTCAAATGCAGTGGAGGTCGAGCGGGGCGTCGCCCACAGGGCCAAAATCTTGTTAATTGGACACCATCCGAAATCAATATTACGCGCTCGATCGATCTAAACCGCAAGGATCGATCGGCATTCTGGGCTTGTATTATTCATAGTTGCAGACTCGATTCCTAGACCTTTACTCACCACCATTATCCTGGCGCCTTTTTTGTTTGTTCAAGCGTGTACTTCGGCAAATCGCGCCGTGAATAGCGGCAATTGTCAGGAGGGATAGGAGTGCTTGTTGAGGTAGTTTGTCAGGTTGGTTGCGTAAGGCATTGAACGCTCGGGGAAAAATTCACGTCCCTGTGAAATCGACACAACCACTACATATTGTATGTGTAATAAAATAATATAACAAGATATTGTGATTTATTATTTAACGATTATACTACCGCAAACCAAAAAGGTATCCCCTACATGAAATGCCCCAACTGCAGCTCCCAGATGTTTATCGCCGATGAAACCGTTAATGCCCGCAGCCAGGTGACCTTCTATCGCTGCAGTATATGCGTCAGTGAACACGTCTCGTCGGAGCCAGTTCGGGAAGCCTTCAGCTTTGAAGATAGCAGCGATTATTTCGATAGCCCGGCTACGGATAACAAGCGCTACCTGATGGTCTGACCGTCGTACCGCAACTCGCTTGCGGCCAGTCAGGAACAGGGAATCATCGATGTACAGGCTGCACCATCTAAAGCAGACCAAAGCTCCGGGTGGCCGTTGGCGCCTGAAATATCGACTGGTTTATCTGCCAGGCGCGGTGATTTTGGCCTATGGCCTGTGGCTATCCCTGGCAATCTGATCTGCTCAAACACCCTGGAACCGGAGCCTGACCCCCAGCCCGCCCAACTCTGCTGCGGCGAATTCGAGTTCGATATTGTAAGATTCCACGATGTCGGCCACCACCGCAAGACCGATACCCTGGCCCTCGGTGGCCTCGTCGAGTCTCGTGCCCCGATTCATGATCTGCTCGATCTCGGTATCCGCCAGGCCTTCACCATCGTCCTCGATAATCAACACGGTTGATTTGTCGTCCTGTACCTGCCCGCTGATCGTGATCCGGCGATTACCATACTTGAAGGCGTTATCGAGCAGGTTCCCCACCACTTCGAGGCAATCCCCCTCGTCCATGCGCAACAACATCCGTGGGGGCAGCCTGCGCTCGAGATCAATCGCTTTTTCCTGGTACACCTTCTCGAGGGCCGACACCAGTTTATCGATCACCGCGACCAGGTCGAGCGGCCGCGTAATGCGGATATCGGAAACGCTGGTCGCCTTTTGTAACTGGTAGGATACGATCTGATTCATACGCTCGGTTTGATCGCGCAGCGTGTCGAGTTGTGTAGCATCGAGTTCTTCCTTGTCACCCAGCCCGGTTAACACCGCCAGCGGCGTTTTCAGGCTGTGGGCAAGGTCGTCCATCGCGTTGCGATAGCGCTGGCGCTGGTACTGTTCACGGCTGAGCAGAATGTTCAGGTTCTCGGTAAGCGGCGCGATTTCGTCGGGATAATCCTGCTCGAATCCCGACTGCTTCTGATCCTCGATGGCCTTGACCTCGAGCCCGATTTTTTTTAACGGCAACAGGCTCCAGCGCGTGACCAGGTACATCACCAGCAGTAACAGTATCGTGGTGACGATCAACCAGGCCCACAGGGTCTGCCGAAACCGGTTCAACTGCTCGAAATAGCCGACCGCGTTGCGCCACACCACGACATCGTAGCGTTGCAGCTTTTCGTCGATATCCGGCCACTGGATTGCGAAACCGAGTCGGAAATAAGGCGTGGCCTGATGTTCGACGATGTCGAAGTTCCAGTCCCCGACATTCATATCGTCGATCGCGGGAAACTGGGTGGTGATCGAGTCGGAACGCCAGATTTCCTTTTTCGCGCGGTCGTACAGCAAAGCGTAGAGCCCCGAATTTCGGGTCACCAGGCCAGGCTCGAATAGTCGACTCGGGGATACGGTGAGACTAAGCCCTTCTGGATCGCGGTCAACCGCGGCCAGCAGGCTGTAGATCAGTAACTGCAGGCCGTCCTCTTCGGCCTGCAGGGCGCGCTTGACCACGGCCTGCTCGAGCGCGATCGCGGTCAGCACCATGAAAACGGCCAGCACCACCATCGACACCAGCGTTAGCCTCGATTTTATCGATTTCACAGTTATGTCAGGTTTGCTGCGCCCGTTCCAGCGTGAAACGGTAACCCCGGCCGCGCAGGGTTTCTATCGGTTTCAGGCTTTCATCCGGATCGAGTTTTTGCCGCAAGCGGCGAATGAACACCTCTATAACGTTGCTGTCATTATCCGATTCGTCATCGTATAAATGCTCGGTTAAGACGGTCTTGGATATCACTTCTCCCGCATGCAGCATCAGGTACTCCAGCACCTTGTACTCGTAAGCCGTCAAGTCCAGTTCGCGCTCATCGACATAAGTCCGCTGGGTCGCGGTATCGAGGCTTACCGGCGAACAGACGATGCGCGAATCCGACCAGCCGGAAGCGCGCCTGATTAGTACGCGGATGCGCGCCATCATTTCCTCGTGGTGGAAAGGCTTGACCAGGTAATCGTCGGCACCCGCATCCAGCCCCTCGACCTTATCCTGCCAGCGTCCCCGGGCGGTCAAAATCAGGATCGGAATTTTGATGCCCTGTTCGCGGATCTTTCTGATTACCTCGAGGCCCGACATTTTCGGCAATCCCAGATCGACGATCGCGACGTCGGCCGGGTACTCCTGCACCAGGTAAAGCCCATCGTCGCCGTTGTCGGCGGCATCGACCGCGAAACCCTCGGTTTTCAGCCGTTCGACGATCTGCTGCTGGATATCGATATCGTCTTCTATGACTATCGCTCGCATCGTATTGCTCACCTATCTGCCACAAAGATTAAATCACAGGTGTGACTTGAATGCGCATTTTAATGCGCTTACCCGGATCGTAAGGCATCTCGATATGGTAACGCCTGCCCCGATACTTATAGGTCACGTCGTAACCGTCGACAACCTCTTCATAGCTGACCTCGTGCCGGGTTTTACAATACTCCTCGTAACCGACGACCGTTTCGCTATGCTGCTGGACATGCCCGTTGACCGCCTCGTGACCGATCTGGGCACCGATCAGCGTGCCCACCGCGGTGGCAACCTTGTTACCGCGACCGCTGCCGATCTGGTGCCCGATGATACCCCCGATCAAACCGCCGGCAAGCATGCCGCCAGCCGATTTAGGGCCTTCGTTTCGGGTGTGATAGACCGGCTCTTCCCAGCATTCGCGCACCGGCCTCGAGACCTGCACTTCGCGGTAAATCGGCTGCACATCGATAACTTTTGCATAGTCGTATAGATCGTGCCGCGACGAGTAATCGTGTTTCTTGTGGCCCTGCTTATGGCCAGCGTCTCCCGCCGCGACCGCGCCGGTAAAAGTAAGAATCGCAACTACCAGTGTCGTTTTGAGCGCTTTCATACCAGTCTCCTGCCTGTAAAAAGGATGGCTGGTACTATAGGCAGAACTAACTGAATCAAAGCTTAACGCGTTGTTTAAGCTGAATTTCTGTGAATTTTTTCCTATCGCGGAATCACTTTCAAGGCTGCGGAATACCCCGCGAGAATTCTGAGATCGATGGCTGTTTCTCGCATCGATAAAACGGCCGCTTGCTCTGACTTTGAACCTGTCCCGCGCTTCAATCCCGGCGCAACTTGTCGCTCAGCGCTATCGGAGTCGGGTAGCGCGCCACGATGTAATAAGACGAGAACACGAAACTGACCAGGGTCGAAATCTGGATCAGGTAGGATACCTCGGCGCGAATGATCGCAAGCTCGGTCGCCATTACCGCAACCAGCAGTGAAAATTCGCTCATCTGGCCGAGCCGCAGCGCCACCTCGGTCGAGCGCCCCGCCGTCTCCTTGCTTCGCATCATCAGCAAGCGGTAAAGCGCCGGCTTGACCAGCAGCGCAATCAGGCTCAGGCCGAGCGCGGCCAGCCAGATATCGGCCAACACGTCCAGGTTGAAGCCCGCGCCCAGCGCGACAAAGAATATGATCAGGAAGAAATCGCGCAACGGTTTCAGGCTCTCCGCGATAAACAGCGCTATCGAACTGCGCGCGATGCTGACGCCCGCGATAAAGGCGCCGATCTCGTAGGAAAGACCCACCAGTTCCGCCACCTCGGCCAGCCCGAGGCACCAGCCGATGGCCAGCAGAAAGATATACTCCTGGATTCGGTCGAAGCGCGCGATCATGCGGGTCAGCACATACTTCTCCAGCAGGTAGGCACCCACCACCAGTGCAGGCAGCGCCAGCATCGGCTGACTTACCGCGAGCCAGCCAACCCGATCGCTGGCGACGCTCTCGATCGCCAGTAACAGAAAAATCGCAATGATGTCCTGCAGCAGCAGGATACTGATGATGATCTCGCCGGTGCGCTGATGGTGCAGAACCGTAGTGGGTATCAGTTTAAGCCCGATGATCGTGCTCGAGAACATCAGCGCGGCGCCGATAACCAGCGCCTCGATCGTGCTATAGCCGAACAGCAGGCTATAACCATACCCCAGCGCCAGTATCACCATCGAACTGACCCCGGTGACCAGCACCGTTTCCCCGGCGAGACGCAACAGCTGTTGCGGGTGCAAATGCAGCCCCAGCAAAAAAAGCAAAAAAATGATACCGACATCGGCAATATTCTGGATCAGCACGAGGTCCGAAATCAGGTTAATACCCCAGGGCCCGATCAGTAATCCAAGCCCGATATAGGCGATGATCAGCGATTGGCGCAGGCTCAACGCCAGTGTCGCGAGGATCGCGGCACCGCTAAATATCAGAAACAAAACGTAAACGATCGAGGTGTTTTCCATAGTGCTACAGATTAACACGGGTCGGGCTTGATTTTTAAAGATGAATGCCTAAGCTTGACCGCTGTTTGAACCGCGGCAGGCGCAATGTACGCACTCGAAATAGAGAATCTGCACAAAACCTACGCCAGCGGGCTGCAGGCACTCAAGGGCATCGATCTGAAAGTCGAAACCGGCGATTTTTTCGCGCTGCTGGGCCCCAACGGCGCCGGTAAATCCACCTGTATCGGCATTATCTCGGGCCTGGTCAACAAAACTGCGGGCAAGGTCCGCATCTTCGGACACTCGATCGACGACGAGTTTCTCGTTGCCAAGTCGTTACTGGGCTCGGTGCCGCAGGAGTTCAACTTCAACACCTTCGAGCCGGTCGAGGAAATCGTCGTCAACCAGGCGGGCTATTACGGTGTCCCCGCCCGCATCGCCCGGCAGGAGACCGAACGCTACCTGAAGCAGCTCGGCCTGTGGCAGCACCGCCGCTCGCAGGCGCGACGACTGTCGGGTGGCATGAAGCGCCGGCTAATGATTGCGCGCGCGCTGGTGCATAAACCGCAGCTGCTGATCCTGGACGAGCCCACCGCCGGCGTCGATATCGAATTACGGCGCGCGATGTGGGATTTTCTCGACCAGATCAACGACCGTGGAACCACGATCATTCTGACCACCCACTATCTGGAGGAAGCCGAGCGCATGTGCCGTAACGTCGCGATCATCGATGGCGGCAGTATTATCCAGAACAGCAGCATGAAATCCCTGCTCAAGCAGCTCAACAGCGAAACCTTCGTCCTTTATTTACGCGAAGAGCTGGCGCAGGCGCCGCGGCTCGAGCGCTTCGATAACGTGGTTCAACTGGATCCGCAAATCATCGAGGTCGAAGTGCCCGAAGCGCTGTCGATCAACGATTTGGTCGGCGAGCTCGAAGCCCGGGGCATCGTCGTCGAGCGCATGCGTAACAAGGTAAATCGCCTCGAGGAGCTGTTCGTCAAGATGACCGCCAAGCCCGATACCGAGATGCTTGCCTGATGCTGCGCCAGTTCTGGATCGCTTACCTGACGATAACGCGCAAGGAAATCATGCGCTTCACCCGGATCTGGATACAGACCATCATCCCGCCGGTGGTCATGGTGGCGCTTTACTTCATTATCTTCGGCAACCTGATCGGGCAGCGCATCGGTGAAATGGACGGGATGAGCTATGTCGATTTCATCATGCCGGGGCTGGTCATGATGTCGATCATCACCAATTCCTACGCCAACGTCGTGTCGTCGTTCTATGGCGCCAAGTACTCGCGCCATATCGAGGAAATGCAGGTCGCGCCGGTACCGAACCTGGTCATTTTGCTGGGTTTCGTCACTGGCGGTGTCGCGCGAGGATTGAGCGTCGGTGTCGCCGTAACCCTGGTCTCGTTACTGTTCACCGAATTTAGCGTTCACAGCCCTGCGATCGTGCTGCTGGTAGCGCTGCTGACATCCTGCCTGTTCGCCATGGCCGGACTGATCAACGCAATCTTTGCCAACAGTTTCGACGATATCAGCATCGTGCCGACCTTCGTGCTGACCCCGCTGACCTATCTCGGCGGTATTTTTTACTCGATCAAGCTGCTGCCCGAGTTCTGGCAACAGGTGTCGCTCGGCAATCCAATCCTGTACATGGTCAACAGCTTTCGCTTCGGTTTCCGCGGCGCCAGCGACATCGACCTGGTAACGGCACTGCTGGTCATCCTTAGCTTCATCGCGGTCCTGTTCGCGGTTTGCCTGGTCCTGCTCGAGCGCGGCACCGGCATACGCCAGTGATGGAACTCGTCGATATCGGGGTCAACCTGACCAACAAGAGCCTGCTGCGCGACCTCGAAGCAATCATGCAGCGAGCCGGCGAAGCCGGCGTCAGGCAAATGGTCGTAACCGGGACCTCGGTCGAGGAGAGCCGGCAGGCAATCGAGCTCTGCCAGCGCTATCCCGGGCGCCTGGTTTCCACCTGCGGCATACACCCTCATCATGCCAGCGAGTGGAATGCAGACAGTCCTGGCGCATTAGAGAGCATGGCGCAGCAGGATTGCGTGCACGCAATCGGTGAAACCGGGCTTGATTTCAATCGCAATTATTCGCCGCCCGCGGCGCAGGAATTTGCTTTCGAACAACAACTCGAGCTGGCGGCGCGGTTGCAGATGCCCCTGTTCTGTCATCAGCGCGACGCCCATCGGCGCTTCGTCGAAATGCTCGGTGCCGCGCGCGATACCCTCGGCCGAGTGGTCGTACATTGTTTTACCGACAATCGCGCAGCGTTGATGGATTACCTCGACCTGGACTGTTACATCGGCGTCACCGGCTGGATTTGCGACGAGCGTCGCGGGCTGGAGCTGCAGCAGTTAGTCAAGCAGATCCCCGCGAATCGACTGTTACTGGAAACCGATGCGCCTTACCTGTTGCCGCGCGATCTCGAGCCCAGGCCGGCGAGTCGTAGCAACGAGCCGGCCAATTTGCCCCATATCCTGCGAGCGGTGGCCCGCCACAGGGGTGAGCCAGAGGCGCAACTGGCCGCTCAAGCCCTTGAAAATAGTAGAGTTTTCTTTGATTTACCGGCTATCCCGGTGGCGTCTTGAAGCTCTTTCGCGCGGCCGGGAGGCGATCTCGAATCTGCGAAATTTAAGCTCAAATTTACGTTACAAGTTCCGAATTACGTTCTAAACTAAGTAGATCAAATCGCATGTTTTTGATTAATGAACGATCAGGTAAAAATCAATTTCTTCGCATCCGCACCCGAACCGTGCAGCTACCTGGATGACCGTAAATCGGTTAGCGCGTTCGCTAATCCCCATATGGATATGGACATGAAAACCTATAACGAATTGATTCAACACGGATTTCGCCGTTCCGGCGGTTATATATACCGGCCGCACTGTCCGCAATGCCAGGAATGCATATCGGTTCGTGTCCCGGTGCGAAAACACCGCTACTCGCGTAACGAACAGCGCGCGATCAAGCGTAACTCCGACATCCGCATCAGCATCATGCCGGGGCGTTACCGCGACGAGCATTTCGATCTGTATCGACGCTATATCAACAGCCGTCACAACGACGGCAGCATGGCCAATCCGAATAAATCCGACTATCACCGATTCTTGATCTGTGACTGGACCGACACGCTGTTTTTCGAGTATCGCCTCAACCGCATACTGATCGCGGTCGCGGTTTGCGATATTACCGATAGCGGACTATCCGCGGTCTATACCTTTTTCGATCCGGATTACGCAGACCGCAGCCCCGGGCATTTCGCCATCTTGAGCCAGATCGACGAGACCCAGTCGCGCGACCTCGACTACCTCTACCTCGGTTACTGGATTCGCGACTGCAACAAAATGAGCTACAAGCGACGCTACAAGCCGCTGGAAGCCTTTATTAACGACCAGTGGGTCGCCCTCGATAAAGCCTGACCTCTAACTCGCTCGCGACGGCGGGCATCCTGGGGAAGGTTCTCGCGGAGGCGCGGAGGACGCGGGGAGCGCAGGGATTAGTAAATAAAGCCAAAGCCCGGAAAGATTTCCCGTACTGGGCCACCTCTTGTACTTCTTTTCTTCGCGATTCTCCGCATACCCCGCGTGCTCTGCGAGCAACTCCTAGACGATATTATCCGCCAGCAGCTGATTGAGCCTGGCCCATTCGAAGGCGGGACCGGGGTCGGTCTTGCGATCGGGAGCAATGTCGCTGTGGCCGGCGATGGCGTCGGGATCGATATCGGGATACTTTGCCCGCAGCGCCGCGACCAGGTTGGCGAGGCTGCGGTACTGGGCCCCGGTATAGGCCTGATCGTCGCTGCCTTCGAGCTCGATACCAACCGAGTAGTTATTACAGGCCGTCTCCCCGCGCCACTCCGATTCGCCCGCATGCCAGGCCCGGTCCAGGAACGATACGAACTGAAGCAGCTTGCCATCGCGCTCGATCAGGCAATGGGCCGAAACCGTCATTTCGCAAATCGATTCGAAATAGCTGTGAGCGGCGGGATCCAGGCTATTGCAAAAAAATTCCTGGATATATCCACCTCCGTAATCACCCGGTGGTAAACTTATGCCGTGCACGACGATCAGCTTGATCCGTGCATCGTCGGGCCGGGCATCGAAATTGGGTGACCTGATCACTTCCACGGATTGCACCCAGCCGGCATCATCGATGAGAAATTGCGTCATTCGGTTGTTATCACCCGAGTATTGAATTGTTAACCCTGCTGGCACGGTAGTTTAGCACCCTTGAACCTGAAAGATCTCAATCGGCCGCAACGTCAGGCGGTTAAATGTATCGATCGCCCCTGCCTGGTGCTGGCCGGTGCCGGCAGCGGAAAAACCGGGGTAATCACCCGCAAGATCGCGTGGTTGATCGATCAGGGTTACGCCGCGCAGCAGGTCTGCGCCGTCACTTTTACCAACAAGGCCGCGCGCGAAATGAAGCAACGGGTGGCGCGCCTGCTGGGCGCTAAAACCACCCGGGGCCTCAAGATTTCGACCTTCCACAGCCTCGGCCAACGCATCCTGCTGCAGGAAGCCCATCGTCTGGGCTACCGCCGCGGCTTCAGCATCATGGACTCGCGCGACGTCGAAACCTGCCTGGCGGAACTGGCGCAGCGCGACCAGCAGGATGCCGAGCATACCAGGCAAACCCTGTACCAGATCAGCCGCTGGAAAAACGATTTCATCGACCCCGAAGCCGCGCTGGCGCAGGCCGGAACGCCGCTCGTGCAAAGCCAGGCCAGGCTGTACGCCGAGTACCAGCAGCACCTGCTGGTCTGCAACTCGATGGATTTCGATGACCTGATCATGCTGCCGGTGGTCATCTTTCGTAATGACCCGCCAACCCTCAACAAGTGGCAGGATCGAATCCGCTACCTGCTGGTCGACGAGTACCAGGATACCAACACTAGCCAGTACGAAATGATCAAGCTGATCTGCGGGCTGCGCCAGAAACTGACCGTGGTCGGCGACGACGATCAGTCGATTTACGCCTGGCGCGGCGCCCGGCCCGAGAATCTGCAGCGCCTGCAGCAGGATTTTCCGAGTATGGAAGTCATCAAGCTGGAACAGAACTACCGCTCCACCAACCGTATCCTGGGGGCCGCCAATCACCTGATCGCCAACAATCATCACCTCTACGAAAAGAAGCTGTGGTCAGCGTCGGGCGCCGGCGATCTGATCCGGGTATTCCCCTGCAAGAACGCCGAAGACGAAGCCGACCGCGTCGTGGTCGATATCCTCAGCAAGCGCTTCCAGGAAAATACGCCCTGCCGGGATTTCGCGATCCTGTACCGCAGCAATTTCCAGTCGCGCAACTACGAAAAAGCGCTGCGCGATCACTCCATTCCCTACCAGATCACCGGCGGCAACGCTTTTTTCGAACGCCGCGAAATCAAGGACATCATGGCCTACCTACGCCTGCTGGCCAACCCCGACGACGACCAGGCGCTGCTGCGCATCATTAACGTGCCGCGACGCGAAATCGGCGCCGCGACGATCAAGTCCCTGGCGACCTATGCCGGCTCGCGCAGGCGCAGCCTCGATAGCGCGATGTCGGAGCTGGGGCTACTCGAATCGCTCAGCAACCGCGCCCGTATCCGGCTGCAGGATTTTATCGACCTGATCGAGGAGTTACGCCATCACGCGCAACACAAGGACGCGATGACCGTCTGTAAAACCGTGGTTTCACGGCTCGAATACAGCGACTGGCTCGAACAAACCAGCGGTTCCAACAAACAGGCCGAGGCGGCGATGGAAAATGTCGTGGAACTGGTCAGCTGGATCGGCAACCTGCAAAAGGACCGCGACGACCAGTCGCTCGAGGCTATCGTATCCCGCCTGTCGCTGATGTCGATCCTCGAGAATAGCGAGGACGAAAAACAGCAGGACGCGGTACAGTTAATGACTATCCACGCCGCCAAGGGGCTCGAGTTCGAGCATGTTTACCTGGTCGGTTTCGAGGAAGACAGCCTGCCGCATCACCAGTCGCAGGATGCGGATAGTATCGAAGAGGAACGCCGCCTGGCCTATGTCGGTATCACGCGCGCGGCCAGCAGCCTTACTCTCAGTTACGCCAAAATGCGGCAAAAGTTTGGCGACCTGCTGCAGTGCGAGCCGAGCCGATTTCTCTACGAACTGCCGGAAGACGATCTCGAGGGCGCAGAGCACACGGTCAGCAAACTGTCGGAGGACGAAAAGCACCAGCGCGGGCTGGACACCTTTGCCGACCTGAAAGCACTGCTGGGAACCCCGGACTAGACAGTCAGAGGCATAAAGAGACGGTTTGGAATGGCACTTACCTGGCCAATATAGAGTCATCCCCGCGCAAGCGGGGATCTCGAGACGACAGAAAAACAGTAATGACAAGATTCCCGCTTGCGCGGGAATGACTCTAATTCGCCGGATATCTCTAGTGCGCGAGAATCTGGCTCAGGAACAGCTTGGTACGCTCGTGCTGCGGATTGTCGAAGAACTGGTGCGGTTCGTTCTCCTCGATAATCTCACCGCCATCCATGAAAATAACGCGGTTGGCCACGGTTTTGGCGAAACCCATCTCGTGGGTAACGCAGAGCATGGTCATGCCTTCCTGCGCGAGTTCGATCATGACATCGAGCACTTCCTTGATCATTTCCGGGTCGAGCGCCGAGGTCGGCTCGTCGAACAGCATGATTTCCGGATTCATGCACAATGAGCGTGCAATCGCAACCCGCTGTTGCTGACCGCCAGAGAGTTGGCCGGGAAACTTGTCGGCCTGCTCGGGAATCTTAACCCGGGTCAAATACTTCATCGCGGTCTCCTCGGCTTCCTTGCGCGGCACCTGTTTTACCCAGATCGGCGCCAATGCACAGTTTTCCAGCACCGTCAAATGCGGGAACAAATTAAAATGCTGAAACACCATGCCAACGTCCTTGCGAATCAGGTCGATGTTCTTCAGGTCATTGGTCAGCGTGACGTTATTGACGATGATGTCACCTTGCTGATGTTCCTCAAGCCGATTAATACAACGAATCAGGGTCGATTTTCCCGATCCGGAAGGGCCGCAGATGACTATTCTCTCCCCTTTGAAGACGTCAAGATTAACATTCTTGAGGACATGGAACGAACCATACCATTTGTGCATTCCCTTGATCTGTATGGTTAGCTCATCGGAAACTTTGAGTTTGGTAGCTGCAGCTTCCAGTTGGGCAATTTCTTCTTCGCTTAATTGTTCATGCTCGGTCATAGTTGAATACCTGCTAGTGTCCGGTATGGAGTTTCTTTTCGAGATAGAGCGAGTAGCGCGCCATCGCAATACAGGAAATGAAAAAGAAGATGGCGACGAAAACGTAAACCTCGGTCGACAAACCCTGCCACTTGGTGTCCGCCAGCGACGCACGGCCGACGCCTAGCGGGTCGAACAGGCCGATGATAATAACCAGCGTCGTATCCTTGTACAGTCCGATGAAAGTGTTGACGATCCCGGGAATCGAAATTTTCAGCGCCTGCGGCAGAATGATCAGGCGCATCGATTGCCAGTATTTCAGGCCCATCGAGTCGGCGGCTTCCTGCTGACCCTTCGGAATCGCCTGCAGGCCGCCGCGCACGACCTCGGCAAGGTAAGCCGAGGCAAACAGCGTAACCATGATCAGCACCCGTAACAGCAGGTCGAAGGTCGTGCCGGGCGGCAGGAAGTAGTTCAGCATCGTCGACGCGACGAACAGTAGCGTGATCAGCGGTACGCCACGAATGAACTCGATAAAAACAACGCAAACCATTCTGACCGCGGGCAGGTGCGACTGCCGGCCGAGCGCGAGCACAATACCGATCGGCAGCGAACCGACGATGCCGGTGACGCCGATGACAAGCGTCAGCATGAAGCCGCCAAACTTGTCGGTTGGAACCGGTTCGAGTCCGAGACCGCCGACCAGCAGCCAGCCGATGACGAATGGCGCGATCGCCGAGGCGATCATCAGCTTGCCACGGTTCGGCGTTTTGTCCCACAACACCGGCACCAGCGCCGCCAGCATCAGGATGAACGAAATGTCGACGCGCCAGCGCTCTTCCACTGGATAAAAACCGTAGACGAATAGCTCGAAGCGGTGCCCGATGAAGGCCCAGCAGGCCCCGTTGGTGCCCGCCTCGTTCATGATCGCGCGGCAATCGTCGCGGGATGCGCCCTCGAACACGGCGTTCAGGAACAGCCAGTTCACGCTAGGCGGAATAACGACAACCAGGAAAACGATTGTCACTGCGGTAAGAATCGAATTTACCCAACCCTTCAGCAGGTTGTTATAAACCCATCCGTATACACCGATTTCGCTGGCGGGGGGCGGCAGATCCGGGTAGGTTCCGGGTTCGTAGGTTTTTCCTTCTTCGATAGCGCTGCTCATGTTATCGCTCCACCCCTATCGTTCAACTAATTTCATTTTCTTGTTATACCAGTTCATAAACGCCGAGATCATCAACGAGAATGACAGGTATAAGGCCAGCACGATCGTCATACACTCCATCTCGCGCCCGGTCTGGTTCAACGAGATACCGCCGATCGTGGCGACGATATCCATGTAACCGATCGCGATCGCCAGCGACGAATTCTTGGTCAGGTTCAGGAACTGGCTCGACAGCGGCGGTATTATCACGCGCAGGGCCTGCGGGATGACAATCAAGCTCATGATCCGGCTTTCCTTGACACCAAGCGCTCGCCCGGCCTCGGTCTGCCCGTGGCTGATCGCCTGAATGCCGGCACGCACGATTTCGGCGATGAAGGCCGCGGTGTACAGCGCTAGCGCCAGCGTCAGCGCGAGGTACTCGGGCCGCAGTACCATGCCGCCCTTGAAATTGAAGCCCTTGAGTTCGGCCATCTCGAAACTCATCGGCGAACCGACGA
>JAACFA010000013.1 GCA_009937625.1 Gammaproteobacteria bacterium
GAGATCGCCAGATTCATTTCCGGCTTTTCCCTGAACTCGGCCTTCTGCTTGTCGTTCATGATTTCCTGTGCCAGCGAGTCTACCCAACCGGGTGGCGCGCTGTCCTTGCCGAGCGGTTTGAGCACGCCGTTGAACTTGGCGCTCGGTGGCGCCCCGGTCGAAAAGTAATGATCCGAGCCACCCTTTTCGGCGAGTATTTTGAGATAAGGCGTGACTTTCATGACTGTTCCTTTGGTTGTCCAGGTGATTACCGGGTTGAGAATAGTCACTCGATCCGTGCGCGTGAGGGTAATTTTCGAGCCCTGAAATGTAATGAAGTAAAAAATTAACAAGATCACATAAGCCTTTGAATGCAATGAAAATACGCTATAATCATGAGCGGGTTGTCGGATTTGGGCGAAAATGGTCAGCAACCAGACTTGCAAGCTTTTCAGGGGAAAGTAAAACTCTGCAACCTGACGCACCAAATATGGTCTATACATAGTCCGAAATACTAAAGGCTTGATTTCCTGGCTCGGTCTTCGGAGATATGCAGATCGAGAAGGTCAGGAAACAGGTATTGGCAACAGGTGAAAGGTATCGAGAGTGTCGCAAGACCTGATTAACAGGTATAGAAAATCATTTCGACTTCAGTTCCACGATGTACCGACCGAAAACAGGTATCGGGACATAGAGGAGACGCGAGATCGAGGCTCTGGCGTGTACGCGTTTGGCGCCCTGTTGATTCTATGCCTGGCCTATGCCTACCTGGAATCGCGTGCCTTCGGTCACGAAGTCGCGATACCGATGTATGGATACCTGCTGGCGGCGCTGGCAGCGTTAGCAAATATCCTGATCAGCCGATTTTCTCCCGACCTGTTGCCTCACAATTTACGCCTGCTCGGCAATGGTTTACTGGCGGCGGGCACGGTGATCGGCGCGGTTTTCCTGCAAAAGTACAGCGCCTACCATGCTATCGAGTTCATCCTGCTTGCGATGTGGTTTGGCAGCCTGAAATCGGTGCGTGTGATCATCACCTTCTCGATCAACCTGGTGTTAGCGATTGTTTTTATCGGGGCCATGTACGCAACCGATATATCGGGGTTCTGGATATCCCTGGTGGTCGTTCTACTCGCCGCGGCGGTACTGCTGGCCGGGTACATCGGGTACTTGACCGAACGCGCCAGGCGTCTGTTGTTTCTCGAAACTGAAACCAACAAGAGCATGACCAACCGCCAGGAGTTATGGGCTTTTACCCTGATCGACCTGGACATGGCCCTGAGCGGTATTCTCGATTTCAAGGAATTGATCGCGCTGTTGAAGAAGCACCTGGAGCCGGTCATAGAGTTCGATTCCTATATCCTGACTTCCCTGGAAGGGCAGGGTCCCAAGCCGGTTGCCGACAAGGTTGAAGGTGAGCTGTTCGAGAATGACGACAAGACTTTCTGGTCGGAAGATTTGCTCGGCAAGTTGACCCAGACGCGGCAGGCAACGACTAGCGCCGAGCATGAAACTGTCAAGGGTTTTCTCGGCATCGAGAAGCAACGTTTCACCTCCTATCGGCTCGACGTGCCGGTGTTTAATGACTCCAAGCTCATGGGTATCATCAGCTTGCGCCGCGAGTCCGCGCCGTTCGACGAACTCGATATGATAGCCAGCGTCAGTATCGCCGCGCAGGCCATGCTGATTTTCAAACGCTCGACCCGCAGCTCGGCAATGGTGGTCGATCAGACGGTGCCCGATCCGGTCATTCGACCGAAGAAATCCGAGGACAACACGGCTACTAGCACGGTTTCTTCCTCGGAAAGCAAGGATATGGAGGTTACCGATCACAGTTTTGCCGAATCCGACCAGACCCTGGTGCCCAAAGAAGTCGTCGAACACATCAAGAAGGAAGAAGAGTCGGCGAAGAAGACCATTACCCTGATGAGTCGTGAAAACGCCGATAAAATCGCGGTTGATCGTTATCGCACCGCCGCGGTCGAAGGCGAACCCCTGTCGATCCTGATCATCGAGGTCGACGGCTTGTCGAAGCTGCGCGAACAGGATGGCGACCAGGTTGCGTACAAGGTTTTTGCCGCCATCGTCAAGTATATCTTTTCCAAGGTCGACAAGGAAAAAGACATTTTGGGTCGCTACGGGCAAAATGGCCTGAGTGTGCTCATGCCCAGGGTCGATATGAATGCTGCAGAGAAATTTGCCGAAATGATTCGCCAGTTTGTCGAGAATGCCCGATACAAAACGGCCTACGGGGAAAAGAGCGCCACCCTGAGCATCGGCGTGGCCGCAATAACCGACGATACCGGCGATTATGGTTCGATGGTGAAACGTGCGGATATGGCCTTGTTCGTGGCCAAGAAAAATGGCCGGAATTGCGTTAAAGTCCGACTCTGACCAGAAGCGTTTAAATTTCGTCTAATCCAACATGGTTGATAATAAACACTGGCTAGATCGCTGGAAAGAAAATCGTATCGGATTCCACGAGTCCGAGGTTAACCGGCACCTGCGGCGCTACCTGCCAAATTTCGATTTACCCCGTGGCGCAGGCGTCTTCTTACCGCTTTGCGGCAAGGCGCACGACATCGCCTGGATCGCGGCGCAGGGTTACGAAGTCATTGGTATAGAACTGTCGCAGCTCGCGATCGAAGCTTTTTTCGAGGAAAACGAGCTCGCTTACGAGCGTTTCGATACCGACCGTTTCGGCATCTACAAATCGGGTAACATCAGCCTTTTGCAGGGTGACTTCTTCGATCTGAGCAACGACGATCTCGGGGCCTGTAACCTGGTCTACGACCGCGCCGCGCTGATTGCCATGGAACAGCACGACCGGCCGCGTTACTACGACCACATGTTATCGATCATACCTGCCGTCAGTAACATGATGCTGATCACGCTGGATTATGACCAGTCGGAAATGACAGGCCCTCCCTTCTCGGTGTCGACCAACGAAGTTTACCAGTACTATTCAGACGCTTTTTCCATTAACCTGCTCGAGACTAACGACATTATCGATGAGAGCCCCCGCTGGCGGAAGGTCGGTCTGACCGCGCTCAGCGAATCGGTGTTTCGACTCGACAGGTGATGGGTGGAGAGACTTGCAAGCCAGGGGTAATTTACACAAGATGCTGACCGCGGCGACTAGCCCGGTAAACTATCGTCTCGAACTGGGGGGGCAACAGCTTGCGCTGAATGACTGGCTTGGCAAGGACATCAGAATCGAGTACCTGCAGCAGATCGAATGCATTCACTGTGGTCGCCTGACTAAAAAGAGTTTTAGCCAGGGATACTGTTACCCCTGTTTCAGCAGTCTCGCGCAATGCGATCTCTGCATCGTTTCTCCCGAGAAATGCCATTTCCACCTCGGTACCTGCCGCGAGCCGGACTGGGGCATGTCGCACTGCATGCGCCCGCACATCGTGTACCTGTCCAATACCTCGGGCGTCAAGATCGGGATCACGCGCGAAACCCAGCTACCGCATCGCTGGATCGACCAGGGTGCGATCCAGGCGATACCAATTCTGCGAGTGTCGAAACGCTACCACGCAGGGCTGATCGAACACGCCTTCAGGCAATATGTCGGCGATCGAACCAACTGGCGCAATATGTTGAAAAACGAGGTAGAGGAGGTGGATCTCTACCAGTTGTTCGAATCGATCTGGCCGCGGGTAGAGTCGGGTCTTGATAGCGAGCTGCTGGCCGATGTGGAAATCATCGCCGAGGCCGGGGGCGCGTTGCGGCTGGATTATCCGGCCATCGCTTATCCGACGAAAATCAATAGCTTCAATCTCGACAAGCTGCCGCTGGTAGAAGGCCGGCTGGAGGCGATCAAGGGGCAGTACCTGCTGCTGGATAATGGCGTCATAAATATCCGCAAGTACGGCGGCTACCTGGTCACCCTGGAATCCGGCTGAGCCGGCGCTTTTCTGACCGCTAGTGAACCCTGGTCGACAGGTTTTGATTGAAGTAAAACCCCGTCACCCTGCGCTTATGGGGTAAATCGAGGCGCTCCATCAGGTCGACCAGTTTGAGCAGCAAGACGAATCCATAGTTGCTGATTTCGGTAGCCTCGGACGGCTCGATCATCTTGTCTTCGTTGGCGCGCATATTGACGCTGGCGACGCTATTGAAAAATTCCTCGAACTTGCCAAGCAGGTTATCGAGGCCTCGCCGATAGTCGTCATCCAGGTATTCGTCGAGCTGCCGGGGAAGATTCAACAGGTAGTCACGAGCATCCTTCAACGAAACCATTGCATCCATTTTAACGATCGGTCTCCGTGTTCGAATTAAATGACGACAGCGAGCGGGCTACTGAATTTACCAGTCCCGGCCCCCGATAAATCAAGCCGGTGTATAACTGTACGAGTTTGGCACCCAGCTCGAAGCGTATCCTGGCCTCGGCGGCAGAATCGATGCCACCGACCGATATAATCGGGATGTCCTGTCCCAGCTCGCTGTAAAAGTCGCTCAGCAACTGTCTCGAGCGTTCGCGCAGCGCGGCACCGCTTAAACCCCCTGTTTCGGCAGACAGTCGATGGTCTTTAACGCCGTCCCGGGAAAGCGTGGTATTGGTTGCGATCAGGGCGTCGACCTTATGTTTACGCAGCAGGTCGGCGATTACCGGAACCGCCTGCTGATCGAGGTCGGGAGACAGTTTCAGCGCCAACGGTCGGCGCAACTGGTGTCGATCCTCCAGTTCGAGGCGCAACTGTCCGATACCGGCGAGCAGGGATTCGAGTGCATCCTCGCGCTGTAAGTCACGCAGCCCCGGCGTATTGGGTGAAGAGATATTGATTACGATGTAGTCGGCGCTCAGATAGACCCGTTCGAATCCCAGGCAATAGTCGGACAGGGCCTGGTCCACCGGGGTACTGAGGTTTTTGCCGATATTGATTCCAAGCACAAAGTCGCGCTGTGTAGCGGCGACGCGCTCGACCAGGTAGTCGACACCCTTGTTGTTGAATCCCATGCGATTGATCAGGCTCTGGTATTTCGCTAGCCGGAAAACACGCGGTTGTGAATTGCCGGGTTGCGGCTTCGGCGTAACGCTGCCAACCTCGATAAAACCGAATCCGAGCCGCCCCAGCCCGTCGAGATAGTCGGCGTTTTTATCCAGTCCGGCGGCAAGCCCCACCGGGTTGGGGAAGTCGAGACCCATCACCCGCGTGGGTTTGTCGATACGCCGATTTGGAATCAGGCGGTGAAATTGCTGCAGCATTTCCAGGCTGATATCGTGCGCCTGTTCGGGGTCAAGCGCGAACAGCAGTGGTTTTACCAGGGAATAAAACATTAAGTCGAAGTGATCAGGGCGAGCAGCTCGGGGTAGAGTTTCAGGTCCTGAAGCGTATCAATATCTCGCACAGTTTCAAGCGAACTCGTCCGGTAGCGCAGTTTTTCGGCGTTGGCGAGTGTTTGCGCCAGTACTCGATCGGAACTCCAGGCTACGTCATCGAATAGCGCCGGCTCCGCCTTGCTGCAACCGATCAGCGCGTAACCGCCGTCGACCGCGGGCAGTAACACCAGCTCATGACTGGCCAGCGCCTGTGCAGCTGCCCGTAGATGGCCGATCTGGATATCGAGACAGTCTGTCCCTATTATTATTGCGCCATCTGGACTACGAGCAAGAAGTTCCTTTACAGCATTCAGCATGCGTGTTCCGAGGTTGTCGCCCTGCTGGATGGCAGCAGGTTCATCGCGCAACAACTCGTCGTCACTTTCTTCGGTCAGGTAGAGCTGGTAATCAATTCCCGAGTCACGCGCCATTCTCAGGGTATATTCAAGACAGTAGCGGTAAACCCTGGCGGCATTGTCAGCGCCGATGTCGGGTATCAACCGGGTTTTAACCAGACCGGGCCGCGGCGGTTTGGCAAAGATACCGAGCATGGTCATCTGTGGGGACTAGCCGCGTTGCGGATAGTAAATTCTGTGCAGGCGCTGTGGATCCACGCCCAGCCAGAAGGCGAGGCGAAGTGACCACATCAGCAGCACGGTTTTCACGATACCCTGCTGTTGCCAGCGACGGCTAGAGCTGGTTATCGCAGGCTCGATGACGAGTGGTGGCGCCAGGCGTCGAGCCTTTTTGCTAATCGCTATATCCTCCATCAACGGGATTCGGGGATATCCGTCCAGCGATTCGAAAAACTGTCGCTCGAAAAAGAGACCCTGGTCTCCTCCAGCTACTCTGCTGAGGCGGGTCCGCAGATTGATAGCGGCCTCGATGATCCGGTAGGGCAGGCCATTGCCGCTCAGTCGTATTCGGAAAAATCCCCAACTGGCGTTGGTGTCGATCATGTCGCCGAAATCCCGGGGTAAACGACTGTCGGCATGCAGGAACAGCAGCGTTTTTCCCTGTGCGGTGCTGCTGGCGGCATTCATCTGGCGGGCGCGGCCGGCGCCACTGTGGACGATCTTGCAGGGGTGACGTTGTGCGATCTCGAGGCTCCCGTCGTCGCTGCCACCGTCACTGACGATAATTTCGCAATGATGCTTGACCCATGGCTGCTTCAACAGGTTCGCCAGGGTTTGATCGAGGCAATCCACCTCGTTCAAAACCGGGATTATAATGCTGAGCAGGGGTCGATCAGGCAATGGCTCCGCCACAACTGCTGCCCTGGCCAGCGGTGCAGCCATAGCAGTGATCGGCGATGCTGACCGGAATATCCTTCAGGCAGGTTTTGAGCACCTCGCTGATATGCAGCTTGTGTCGCTTGTCGGGGTGCCGAATATTCATGCTCAGCATCTGGTTGAAATCGCAATCGTAAACGTAGCCTTCCCAGTCGATACTGAGCTGGTTAAGGCACATCAGGCCCTGCATGTTCGCGGTACTGAAGGAATCCTTGAGCAGGTTCATGTAGTTTTCGAATTCGCCTTTCGATATCAGGGTGCTGCCGAATCGAGCAATCGGCATATTGGTGATCGTGAAAAGCTGGTTGAACTCGATGTCGTATCTTTCCGCGAGAAACTGCTTATAGTCCTGTTCCAGCTTGTCCTGCGGGGGCGGCAAAAAAGGGCCGGTAGGGTTATAAACCAGGGTCAGAGTCAGGCCGCTGTTCGCCTTACCGTAGCCGAGCTGGTTCAGGCGCTTCAGGGCCTGCATGCTTTTCTGATAAACGCCCTTGCCTCTTTGACCATCGACATTATCCTCGATGTAGCAGGGTAGTGAAGCCACGATTTGAACCTGGTTGTCAGCTAGGAACTCCGCGGTGTCGTCGTAGCCGGGTTCCAGCAGGATTGTCAGGTTGCAGCGATCGATGACGTTGATGTCCAGCTTGCGGGCGGCGACGACCAGGTCACGAAACATGGGGTTCATTTCGGGAGCGCCGCCAGTGAGATCGAGCGTGTGCACCGTCGGCTGGCGCAGCACTTCGATGATATGGGCGATGTTTTCCCGCTGCATTAGTTCCTTGCGTGTAGGCCCGGCGGCCACGTGACAATGCAGGCAGGACTGGTTGCAGAGGTACCCAAGGTTGACCTGTAGAACTTCCAGGGCAGTCCTGGAAACGGTTGGGAAATCGGTTGTTTTCAGTAGTGGCCAGGGGTCACGCATTATTGTTAGCTTCAGATTTGATCCAGGATAGACTCGCAATATAACATAGAGTTCAATTTCCAGATGCCGAAGCCGGGAGGCCATAATTATCAGCAGCGATAACGCAGTGGCCTGTGGCGTAGCAGTGGTCGTAACTCATGGGCAGCGCGTATTGTTTGGTAAGCGCCCGACTAAATCAACCGGGTTTGAATGGCAGTTGCCTGGCGGCTCGATTGAAGCCGGGGAGTCGCCCGTAGAGGCGGCTCGGCGCGAAGTGCTCGAGGAAACCGGTTTAAGCCTGGTGCAGCTCGATTTTGTCGGGCTTACCAACAACCTGTTTTCAGTGCGGAATCACACAATATCGCTATATTTTGAGGCAGAATGCGCGGATCCAGGGCCACTGACGGTCGCCGAGGCCGGCAAATGCATCGCCTGGGAATGGAGGTCCTGGTCGCAAGTTAACGAGAGCCTGTATTTACCGCTGCAGCTGTTCAAAAGTACGGAATATCAGCCGTTTTTAAAGAATCGTCGAGTAACCTATGTCTCAATTTAGATTTTTACAGTGTTTTTATGGGCTTATCACCGATAAACTAGAATTAAATTTAACTATACTGCTATAGTTCTTTAAGCGCGATCTACAAAAATAAACTCACTGAATGAAAGTAGAATTTGATATTGCCAGCGATCAGATTGATGGTGCACGTGACTATCAGGAAGACGCTTACATGGTCAATCAGTTGGGCGAGGCCGAAAACGGCGACATCTGCTCGCTGATTATCATGGCCGACGGTATGGGTGGGCATGCCGCGGGCAATGTTGCCAGCAATATGGTGGTCGCGACTTTCAACAAGACGTTCCAGGCCAAATTTCCTACTACCGAAGTCGCCGAGGTGCTCACCGACGCCTTGAATCGTTCCAACGATCAGATCAGGGCGTCGGTCAAGGAAACTCCGGCACTTCGCGGCATGGGTTGTACCATGGTTACCGCTTATGTGCAGGACAACAACCTCTACTGGGTCAGCGTGGGCGACAGCCATCTATATCTGATCCGCGATCGCGAACTGATCAAGCAGAATGCCGATCACAGTTACGGCGCTTATCTCGACATGATGAAAGAGCAGGGCATGGAGATCGATGAGCAGGCCGGCATGTCGCGCAACATGTTGATGAGCGCGATGACGGGCGAAGAGATCAGCAGTATCGATGTCTCGGACACCCCGGTCAAACTGCGCCCCGGCGATCGCGTTATCGTCGCCAGCGATGGACTCGATACGCTCGGCGCCGGCGCGATAATCCAGTACTCCTCGTGGTCGGCTACCGCCAAGGAATGCGTTTATGCCCTGTTGAGGGCGGTCGAGGATGCCAACAAGATTAATCAGGACAACACCACGCTGATTGTCATCGATATCAAGGAGCGCGAAGTTCGCTATGAAGCCGAACCGGCCGCGGTGATCGCCGCGCCGGCGGAGCCGGTCTCGCGCGTCGCCGACGTGGAGATACCCGAGGAGCCGAGGGAGCCGCGTTCCTACAAATGGCTGGTATGGTTGATCGTGCTCGGTCTGTTCGGGGGTGGTGGATATTTCGCATGGCAGCAAGGCATTATCGATGATGCCATGGAGAAAGGTACCGATTTGGTCGAAAGCACCACGCAGACGATAGAGGCCGAGCTCGAGGCCGAGCCTGAACCGGTAACCGAGCCCGAAGCCGAACCGATGGTCGAGGATGAACCAGAGCCCGAGCCCGCACCCGAGCCGGAGATCGAACCCACTTACGTCGACAAGCCCGACGCTTTCAGAGATCGCCTCAAGTCCGGTGGCTACGGTCCGACCATGATCAAGGTGCCTGCGGGTACCTTCCGCATGGGCGGGGCATCGTCGATTGTCGCTACTGATGAAGTACCGCGACGCGAGGTTACCGTGCCTTCCTTTATGGTCTCCGTCTACGAGGTCACCTTTGCAGATTACTACCGCTTTGCCGATGCGACCGGGCGCAAGAAACCGAAAAACAACGGCTGGGACGTCAAGACCCATCCGGTGGTCGACGTCTCCTGGGATGACGCGATTGCCTATACTCGCTGGTTGAGCAAGGAAACGGGGATGCGCTATCGGCTGCTTTCCGAAGCAGAATGGGAGTATATGGCCCGCGGCGGTACTACCACTTCTTTCTGGTGGGGCACCAAGCCCGGCGTCGGTAACGCCCATTGTTTCGACTGCAAGAGCGATTTCAGCACTAGCAAGCCGGCCAAGATTGGCACCTACAAGCCAAATCCGTTCGGAATCCATGACACCGCTGGCAACGTGTACGAGTGGGTGCATGACTGCTACCATCGCAATTATCAGGATGCGCCCATAGACGGCTCTGTCTGGGAGGGTGGCGACTGCGATGTGCGCGTGGTGCGTGGCGGTGCCTATCGCAGTCCGGCCAACTCGATGCGCGTCGAAAACCGGGAAAAATTCAAGAGCGGCAAAGGCCAATACAATGTTGGTATTCGGGTTGCCCGCGAGCTCTAGCATCGATTGAATCCCGGGGAAATTCGGGCGGGGGCCGAGATATGATCGACTGGCAAGCTATCGAAACAGTGCTGCTTGACATGGACGGTACGCTGCTCGACCTGCACTTCGATAATTTTTTCTGGCAGGAGTATCTGCCGCTGCGCTATGCCGAGATCAAGGGTATGGACCCGCGGACCGCAAAACAGCACATCGTTACCCAGACCCGCAGAATCGAAGGCAGTCTCAACTGGTATTGCACCGATTACTGGAGCGAAATGCTCGAGGTCGATGTCGTCGAGCTCAAGCACGAGGTCAGCCACAAGGTGGCGATACGGCCTTTTTGTATCGATTTTCTCGATGCCCTGCGCGCCGCGCGCAAGGACGTGGTGATGGTGACCAACGCGCATCATGACAGCCTGGCGTTGAAGATGGACAAGACCCGGATCGCGCACAAGTTTGACCGGTTGATAACGGTACACGAGTTTTCGCTGCCCAAGGAAGATCCGCAATGCTGGCATGAAGTGCACAAGCGACACCCTTTCGCGGCCGACAGGACCCTGTTGATCGACGATAATCTGCGTGCCCTGCAATCGGCACGGGAATACGGAATTGGCAACCTGCTGGCGATTTATCAACCGGACTCGCAGGCGCCGCGACGCGAAATCGAAAATTTCGATGCAATCCACTCCTTCGACGAAATCATGCCAATCGAGAAGGCTTCTCGTGAACGCTGACAATCCGAAAAGCCTGTCGGGTGGTTGTCTTTGCGGCGGTGTGCGCTACGAGATAACGGGCCCGCGACGCGACATAATCAACTGCCACTGCGAGAATTGCCGGCGCACCCACGGTCATGTTGCAGCCTATACCTCGGTCAGTCAGTCCGATCTGAAATTGATCGACCAGCAAACCCTGTGCTGGTATCACGACCAGTCGCCGGACACCTACCGTGGTTTTTGCAATCGCTGCGGGGCGAGCCTGTTCTGGGATGCTCGCGATGGCCGTGCCAAAATTTCGGTGGCCGCAGGATCGCTGGACTCGACCGCGGGACTGAAAACCATCGGCCACGTTTTTGTTGGCGAGGCGGGGCAATATTATAAAATCGATGACGACTTGCCCCGGTTCGAAACCGGTAACGACGGAGCGCTGGAGCCTGGTGATGACGGTTGACCTGCGCGCGGTAATGCGTTAAAAGTTTTTTTTCACAACTGATTTAGTGACCGGCGTTTGGCTGGCAGGGCAATACTCCCGGTATTCCTGCTGCCGGCGCGCCATGTTTCAAAACTCCTGAGTGCCTGGATTAATGTCAAAACCCGAGAAGTTTGACCCGTTTAGAAGATCGGTCGGCCACGTGCTCGATATCATCGGCGAGGGCTGGTCGATATTGATCATCCGCGAAGCGTTTCTGGGTACGCGCCGTTTCGAGGAATTCCAGAAACGGCTGGGGATAGCGCGTAATATCCTGACGGCAAGATTGAAGAACCTCTGCGCCAACGAGATCCTTGACCGTGTACCGGTAAAGGAGGGAGCTAAGCGGCACGAGTACATATTAACCAGGAAGGGCAAGGACATGATGCCGCTGCTGGTGTCGTTGACCCAGTGGGGCGACAAGTGGGTGTTTGGCGAGGGCAGCGAGCCGGTGATCTTTCTCGATCGCGAACATGGCGAACCCATAGCCCGGGTTCAGGTCTATTCGTCCAGGGGTGGCGTGTTGCGACCGCGCGATATCAAGGTAGAGGCGGGCCCCGGCGCGACGCCCGAAGCCAGGCAACGGATAGAAGAACTGAACAAGCATGAGTAAATCCGGGGATAGCAGGCCCTTGTGCCCGGTGGGTGAGGATAGCTGCGAGTGGCTCGAGCTGGTCGAAGAACTGCGCCGCCAGGTCAGTGAGTTGTCCGAGTTGGTGTCCACCGATGCACTGACCGGCCTGTTCAACTTCCGTTACTTTAAAATGGTGCTGCAGGCCGAGATGGATCGCTCCAAACGCAGCGGCATACCGACCAGCCTGGTAATTGTGGATGCCGATCACTTCAAGGCAGTCAACGATACCTTTGGCCACGAAATCGGCAATCAGGCGTTACAGCATCTTGCCGATATTCTCAGGAATGAAGTCAGAACCACCGATATCGTCTGTCGCTACGGCGGCGAGGAATTCGCGATCATTTTTCCGGAAACCCACCTCAACCTCGCGGTCAAGGTGGCGGATCGAATCCGCGAGGAAATTGCCAGTACCCCGCTGAAAATAGACGATGGCGAGGTCAACCTGACTGCCAGCATGGGCGCCAGCGTATACATGAAAACCAGCATACTCGATATCGATGACTTCATCGATTCCTGCGACAAGTACCTGTACGAGGCCAAGCAGTCGGGGCGTAACTGCATCTGTCATATCGACTACGCCGACCTGCGCGCAGTCACCGAAGTCGGTGTCGACGAGCGCGCTATGCTGTTCAACAAAGATTAGTTTCTCAGGCCCAGGAAGTCCCAGCCGACCGGCAACCGATGGAGCCCCTCGCGACTGACCGTGTGGCCTGCGGCTTCCCGGAAAAGGGTTTATATTTCAGGGCAAGGCGATACGCGACATCCCTGTCGCGAATCGCCGCAGGTGGCGTCCATGCCACCTGACCCTGAAATATAAACCCTTTTCCGGCACGCGGTCTTTAGGTCGCGAGGGACTCCATCGGTTGCCTCGACAGTTTCCTTAACCCTTACAATCCAGTTCCGTAAGCTGTCGACGCATTCATATTGGATTGCGGATTGTGATATGAAGGCGTTTCTTTTTATCGGTTGGCATATTATTTGTGGCCACCTCGGGGAATAGTTCGAAAAAGTGTACCGAGGCAGGATGCCGAGGTCCAAGCGATTCCAGGGATGGACCGACCGGCGCTTGCGCCGGTCGGGAGCGACTTTTTCGAACTATTCCTCGAGGTCGCCTTGGGATGACCCCAGCTCAGGAGAACGTTACCGAATTGGTCTTGAAATGCGTTAGTTGTTTTCGGCTTTGTAGCGGTCGATGGAGTCGAGAATTTCGCGTTTGGCTTCTTCGACGTCGACCCAGCCTTCGATCGTGACCCATTTGCCGGGTTCGAGATCCTTGTAGTGGTCGAAGAAATGGGAGATGGAATCGAGCAGCGGTTTCGGCAGATCACGGGCGGTATTGACGTCCGAGTAAATACCCGAAAGCTTGTCGATCGGCACTGCGAGTATCTTCGCGTCCTTGCCGGATTCGTCGCTCATGCACAGCATGCCGAGCGGCCGAACTCGAATTACCGCCCCGGTAATAACCGGAATCGGGGTGACCACGAGCACGTCCACCGGGTCGCCGTCCTCGGACAGCGTCTGCGGGATATAACCATAGTTACAGGGATAGTGCATCGCCGTTCCCATGAAACGATCGACGAACATTGCGCCGGTTTCCTTGTCGACCTCGTATTTAATCGGATCGCTATGCGAGGGGATTTCGATGACGACGTTAACGTCAGTAGGCACGTTTTGTCCGCTGCTAACCCGGTCCAGAATCATAGGAAGTACCTTGGTTTAAAGGGTTCGGCATTATAGCCGACTGCCCGGCGTTGAACAGTAGGGCAGAGATAATCCATGAATTTCCAATGCTTTATATTAAAGCTCGAACTCACCGAGTTTCTTGTCTATCAGCTCGTTTTTCAACACCACGTAGCGCGGCATACCGCGCTCGTCGTAGTCGGGATAGGCTTCTCCCTGGATCAGGGGATAGAGATACTCCCGGCACTCCGCGGTGATGCCGAAACCGTCTTCGGTAATGAATTCCCGCGGCATGGTTTTTTCGACGTTGGCGACGTCCGCCAGTTTGGCGCGGCCGATTTGCCAGACATAAGGACTGGACGAAACCCGCTCGATCGTCGGCATGATCGCATTCTCGCCGGCCAGCGCCATCTCGACGCCGGCCTGTCCGAGCGCGTAAGCCTGCTCGAGGTCGCTGGCGGACGCGATGTGTCGTGCCGCGCGCTGCAGGTAATCGGCCACCGCCCAGTGATACTTGTAACCCAGCGCATCCTTGACCATGTTCGCGACTACCGGCGCAACGCCGCCCAGTTGCGCATGGCCGAAGGCATCCCGGGTACCCTGTTCGGCGAGGAACCTGCCGTCGGCATTGCGGGCACCTTCGGAAACGACGATGGTGCAGTAACCGTGCGTTTCCACCTTGTGCCTGACCGCGGCAAGGAACTTGTCCTGATCGAAATCGATCTCGGGAAACAGCACCAGTACCGGAATGTCGTAATCCTCGATCAAGCCACCGGCCGCGGCTATCCACCCGGCGTGACGCCCCATGACCTCGAGAATAAATACCTTGGTAGAGGTTTTTGCCATCGAGGCGACGTCGAACGAGGCCTCGAGCGCGGAAACGGCGATGTACTTGGCGACCGAGCCGAAGCCCGGGCAGTTATCGGTAATCGGCAGGTCGTTATCCACGGTCTTCGGGATATGGATTGCCTGCACCGGGAAGCCCATGGTCTCGGACAGTTGCGACACCTTGAAACAGGTGTCGGCAGAATCGCCGCCACCGTTGTAAAAGAAGTAACCGATATCGTGAGCCTTGAAAACCTCGATCAGGCGTTCGTATTCGCGTCGATTTTCTTCCAGGCTCTTGAGTTTGAAGCGGCAGGAACCGAAGGCACCCGCCGGGGTGTTTTTCAGCGCCGCGATGTCGGCTTCGGATTCGCGCGAGGTGTCGATCAGGTCTTCGCACAGGGCCCCGATGATGCCATTGCGCCCGGCGAACACGGTGCCGATCTGGTCGCCATGCTTGCGGCTGGTTTCGATGACGCCACAGGCGCTGGCGTTGATGACCGACGTAACCCCGCCGGACTGGGCATAAAATGCGTTCTTGGAGGTCATGGTTTCGTTCTTACCCGAGTTTCAAATGCTGTCAGTCAGTAGTACCTCGTTGCGGCTATCGCCGCGAGTACGTTACTGAATAGGGGATGCAGAATAGCGCAATAACCCGCAAAAAACCCTTACCCTGGAGGGATATAAAAAAGGGCAGTGCTTGCACTGCCCTTTCGATAACGATGGCGACCGGCGACTAGCTCAGCAGCGGTGCGATAACAAGGCTCACGATTGCCATGACGTTGATCAGGATGTTCATCGACGGCCCGGAAGTATCCTTGAAAGGATCGCCAACCGTATCGCCGACTACCGCGGCCGCGTGGGTGTCGGTACCCTTTCCGCCCAGGTTGCCTTTCTCGATGAACTTCTTGGCATTGTCCCAGGCACCGCCGGCATTGGCCATCATCAGCGCCATCAGGACGCAGCTCAGCAGGCCACCCGCCAGCATGCCGCCAAGGGCTTCGGCGCCGATGACAAATCCGACCAGCGGTGGTGCGCTAACCGCTATCACTCCGGGGATAATCATTTTTTTCAACGCCGCGGTGGTGGCGATATCGACGCATTGCGCGGTATCGGGTTCTGCTTTGCCTTCGAGTAAGCCTTCGATCTCGCGGAACTGGCGGCGGATCTCCTTGATCATTTCAAAGGCCGCGTCACCGACAGCGGTCATCGTGATCGAGGCAATAATGAACGGAATGATACCGCCGATGAAAAGCCCGATCAGGACGTCCGGATTACTGAGCTCGAGCGCAAAGTTGTCGATGTTGAGCGAGACGGTCTCGATATAGGCGGTGATAATGGCCAGTGCGGCCAGTGCCGCCGCGCCGATCGCGAAGCCCTTGCCGATAGCGGCGGTGGTGTTGCCCAGCTCGTCGAGCGAATCGGTAATCTTGCGCGTTTCTTCGCCGAGGCCCGCCATTTCCGCGATACCGCCGGCGTTATCGGCAACCGGGCCGTAGGCGTCGATCGCCATGGTAATGCCCACCGTGGCGAGCATTCCGACCGCGGCGATGCCCACCCCGTAAAGACCGGCATTGAGACTTGCGACCCAGATGATGGCGCAAATCGTCAGGATCGGAATCGCGACCGACTGCATGCCGATGGCGAGGCCGCTGATCATGACCGTGGCAGGACCGGTTTCACCGGATTTGGCAATGTGCTCGATCGGCTTACCGGCGGTGTAATACTCGGTAACCAGCCCGATAATGATGCCTCCGACCGCACCTGCGAGTACCGCGATCCAGATGCCGTTGCTCAATCCCAGTGTCGAAATCAAGAAAAAAGCCAGGATGACAAACAAAATGGACGAACCCAGGGTGCCGGAGCGCAGCGCTTTTTCGGGCGATTTGCTCGAATTGAGCTTGACGATGAGAATACCGCCGATCGAACACAGCAGGCCCAGCGAAGCGAGCGCCAGAGGCAGCGACATCATCCCTGCCTGCCCGCCCAGCTCGGCGGCCGCGGCTACGGTTAGCGTGGATGCGATCGCGATCGACGCGATCATCGAGTTACAGTAAGACTCGAAAATGTCGGAACCCATGCCCGCGACGTCGCCGACGTTGTCGCCGACGTTGTCGGCGATGACGCCCGGGTTACGCGGATCGTCCTCGGGGATACCCGCCTCGATCTTGCCCACGAGGTCGGCGCCGACGTCGGCGCTCTTGGTAAAAATACCGCCACCGACACGTGAAAACAATGCGACTACCGACGCGCCCATGGCGAAGCCGTGGATCGCGTGTATCGATTCGAGGTCCGACGAAAACATGATAAACACGATGCCGAGTCCTAGTAATCCGAGCGAGGCCACCGCGAGACCCATGATCGAGCCGCCGAAGAAAGCCACGGTCAACGCCGCCGCGGCGCCTTCGTTATGCGCGGCGGTCGTGGTTCTCACATTGGCGCGGGTAGCGGTGCTCATGCCGATGTAACCCGCGGTTCCCGAGGCCAGCGCACCCAGCAGAAAACAGAAGGCCGTTTGCCAGCCCAGGAAAATGAAAAGGATAACGAGCAACGCAAGCGCAAACATGACCAGCATCTTGTATTCACGCTTCATGAATACCATCGCGCCGAGATGAATCTGGTTGCCGATATCGACGACTTTCCCTTCGCCTTCGGGGTGTTTCTTGACCGCCGAATAGGTGATCGCGGCCGCGACCAGTCCAAAGACGCCGATAATCGGCGGCAACAGGTGACTAAGCTCCATATTAATTCCCTAACCCATGTAGTGTTGTTTTTAGATGTTTCGGGCCGTTAAATGACTCGGGCCCAAAAAACGGATGCATGATAAAGGTTTTTCGAGTCATATTGAAACTTCTTTGTATTATTTCGGCACTTTTCCGGGCGATTTTCTGGTATTGTCCGCACATCTGCCTATGATCCGTAGTGAGCAAGGTTAATTCCGTTTCCATGTCGAAGCGAGAGCAGTTAAAAGACGATTTCCTCGAAAGCCGACTCATCAGGCGCCGCCTGGTGCTAGCCGCTATTTTCACCGTAATTCTGCTGGGCCTGGTGCTTGGCAGGCTATACGTATTGCAAGTCGTCGGCTACGAGCATTATTCCACGCTATCCGACAGTAATCGCATTCGCATCAAGGCGCTGCCGCCGACCCGCGGTCTTATCTTCGATCGACATGGCGTGGTTATGGCCAACAACCTGCCCACCTATCGGCTCGAGATAGTGCGAGAACAGGTGACCGATCTCGACGCGACCCTGGATCAACTGCGGCAGTACGTCGAATACACCGATCAGGACCTCAAGCGGTTCAGGCAATCATCCAAACGGCGCCGTCCATTCGAGAGCATTCCGCTGCGTCTCAATCTCGACGACGCTGAAGTCGCGCGCCTGGCGGTCAACCTGCACAAGTTCAAAGGTGTGGAAATCAACGCTCGCCTGACCCGAAACTATCCCCATGGCGAACATGCCGTGCATGCGCTCGGCTATGTCGGGCGCATCGACGAGCGCGATCTGAGCGAGGTGAATGAAGTCGAATATGCCGGCACCACTCATATCGGCAAGCTCGGGCTGGAAAAATTTTACGAACACGAATTGCACGGTTCCGTCGGAGTGCAACAGGTCGAGGTTAATGCCAACGGCCGCACGCTGCGGGTGCTGAGCGAATCGCCCCCTGTCCAGGGTAATAACCTGCATCTGACGATCGATTCCAGGCTACAGCGAGTCGCCGAGGAAGCCTTTGCCGACCGCAACGGTGCCGCGGTTGCCATCGATCCCACCAATGGCGAAATCCTGGCACTGGTGTCGATGCCAATTTTCAATCCCAACCTGTTCGTCAATGGTATCAGTTACGCCAACTACGACGCGCTGCGGGATTCGCCGGAGCGCCCGCTGTTCAACCGCGCCCTGTCGGGCCAGTATCCACCGGGTTCTACCACCAAACCTTTTTACGGGCTGGCGGGACTCGAGGCCAGGGTCAACCAGAAGGATGAAAAAACCTGGTGTGGCGGTTATTACCTGTTGCCGAACGAAGAACGCCGGTATCGCGACTGGAAGAAAGAAGGCCACGGTCACATGAACTTGAATGACGCGATCACGCAGTCCTGCGATGTTTATTTTTACGATCTCGCGTACCGGCTGGGCATCGATCGCATGTCCGAATTCATGGCGCAGTTCGGGTTTGGTGTCAAAACCGGCGTAGACAGCACCGGGGAGCGTAACGGCCTGCTGCCCTCGCGTGAGTGGAAGCGCCGTCACGAGGGTATGCCATGGTTTCCGGGCGAAACCCTGATAACCGGCATCGGCCAGGGTGCGCTGCTGGTGACGCCATTGCAGCTGGCGAATTCGACCGCCGCGTTTGCCGTCAAGGGAACCCGTTACCAGCCGCGCCTGGTAAGATCGGTCGAGAAGATACCCGACTACAATATGATCGATATAGCCGACCGTGTCGCCGGGCGCTACCAGCTGCTCAAACCGAGCAACTGGGAGCATGTTCACAACGCCATGGTAAACGTGGTGCACGGTTTACGCGGTACCGCCCAGGGCATCAACCGTGGTCTGGAATACAAGGTGGCCGGCAAAACCGGTACCGCCCAGGTTTTCGAGATCGCTCAGGACGAAGAGTACGACGAGGAGACGGTCGCGGAAAAGCTGCGGGATCACGCGCTTTTTGTCAGCTATGCACCGGCCGAGGATCCGAAAATCGCGGTCGCGGTTATCGTTGAAAACGGCGGCAGTGGCAGTTCGGTGGCGGCGCCGATCGCGCGTCAGATCATGGACGCTTACCTGTTGGAAGAATCGTGAACCATTCGCTGGATGCCGACTCGGTGTCGATCACGCGCCGCATCCTGGATGCGCTGCGGCTGGATCCGGTGCTGCTATCGTTACTGGTGATCCTGGCCCTGTTCGGCAGCCTGGTATTGTACAGCGCCACTGGTTCCGACCAGGGGGCGGTGTTACGGCAGGGGACGCGAATAATGGTAGCGATGATGCTATTGATAGCCGCGGCCAACGTTCCTGTACGGATGTTACGCAAGGTATCGATCTGGCTTTATCTCGGTGGCGTGGGCTTGCTGGTAGCGGTGATGTTTTTTGGCGAGGTCGGCAAAGGTGCGCAGCGCTGGCTGGACCTCGGCTTTATCCGCTTTCAACCCTCCGAGATTCTCAAACTGGCGGTACCGATGATTGTCGCAACCTATCTTGCCGACCGCGTATTGCCGGTCGGTTTCAAGGAACTGGTGGTTTCGTCGGTACTGGTGCTGATTCCGGTAATGTTGATTGCCCGTCAGCCCGATCTTGGAACCGCGATACTGGTCGGCAGCGCCGGTTTCTTCGTGCTGTTTCTGGCCGGGGTACGCTGGCGTATCATAATCAGCCTGGCCGTGATGTTCTCCGCAATGGCGCCGCTGTTGTGGAAATTTGCGTTGCATGAGTACCAGCGCAAGCGCATATTGACCCTGCTCGATCCCGAAAGCGATCCCCTGGGTTCCGGTTACCATATAATCCAGTCGAAAATAGCGATCGGTTCGGGCGGGGTTTACGGCAAGGGATGGTTGAACGGCACGCAATCGCAGCTCGACTTCATCCCGGAGCGATCGACCGACTTCATTTTTTCCGTGTTCGGGGAAGAGTTTGGGTTCTTTGGCAGCGTCGTGTTGATTTTAATCTACCTGGCAATTATCTTTCGGGGACTATACATAGCAGCGCATTCGAACGAAAATTTTGGTCGCCTGCTGGCTGGCGCACTTAGTTTGACGTTTTTTGTCTATTTGTTTGTGAATACCGGTATGGTAGCCGGCATGTTACCCGTGGTAGGCGTACCTTTGCCGCTAATCAGTTACGGTGGCACTTCGATGGTGACCCTGATGATGGGGTTTGGCTTAATTATGTCGATTCGATCGGCGAAACGGTTCTTAGTTTGATGAAAAAACTCGTATGGGTACTTGGATTATTTTTCACGCCGATGGTCATGGCGCTGGAGATTCCCGATGGAGATTACCAGGGGCGCGCGGACGTGAGTGCTTTCGTCCAGCGTATGGCCAGCGAAACCGATTATACTGAAGCCGAGCTGGTCGACCTGTTTTCCCGGGTGGAAAAACAGGGGCACTTGTTCGAGTTACTGGACAAGCCGGCGGAAAAAGAACTCGACTGGTACCAGTACCGCGGTATCTTTATCAAGGACAAGCGTATCGATCTTGGCGTCGAGTTCTGGCAACAGCATCGGGAGCTGCTGGCCGACGTCAGCGAGAAAACCGGTGTACCACCCGAAATCATTGTCGCGATTATCGGTGTCGAAACTTTTTACGGCATTTACAAGGGTAAGGACCCGGTGTTCGACAGCCTCGTGACCCTGGCCTTCGACTACCCCCGGCGAGCCAAGTTTTTTACCCGCGAGCTGGAGCAGTTTCTGCTGCTGGCCAAGGAGCAGGGATTCGAGCCGCGCGCGCTGCGTGGTTCTTATGCCGGTGCCATGGGTATGCCGCAGTTCATATCCTCCAGCTATCGTAACTACGCGATCGACTTCGACCAGGATGGCCAGACCAATCTGTTCGACAGCATCGCCGATATCACCGGCAGCATCGCCAATTATTTCGTCAAGCACGGCTGGCAGCGCGATGGACGCGTGGCGCGGCCATTGGAGGCGGCGGAAAACAATTCGATCGACGCTCTCGAGCCGGGAGTCAAACCGGCCTACAAGTGGGCCGATTTGAAACGCAGCGGACTGGATTCGAAATTCGAGATCAGCGAAGAGACGCCGGTCGCGCTGGTGAGGTTGCAGCAGCGAGATCGTCTGGAGTACTGGGCGGGGTTCCAGAATTTCTACGTGATCACGCGATACAATCACAGCGAGCTCTACGCGATGGCGGTTTATCAACTGGCAAAATTAATTAGCCACCAGTATAAAAAGACGACATGAGAGCGAAGTTACTGCTGTGCCTGACAGTTCCCCTGGCGTTGAGCGCCTGTACCTTCGGGGTGCCGATCGGGGAGCGGGGCAAGACGCAAACCCCGGTTGCGACGAATACCCAGAAATCGAAGTACGGCAACCCGTCATCCTATATTGTGTTCGGCAAGCGCTACCATGTACTCGATAGCGCCGACGGCTTCGTGCAGCGCGGAATCGCCTCCTGGTACGGGATCAAGTTCCATGGGCGGAAAACCTCCAGCGGTGAAATCTACAACATGCACGCGATGACCGCGGCCCACAAGACGCTGCCGCTTCCGGCCTACGTGCATGTCAAGAATCTCGACAACGGCCGCAGCGCGGTAGTGCGGGTTAACGATCGTGGCCCCTTCGTTCAGGGGCGCATTATCGACCTGTCCTATGCTGCGGCCAAGAAACTCGGCGTCAAGGGGCCGGGTACCGCCAATGTCGAGATCCGAGTGGTTAGCAGGGGCCAGACCCAACCGACCAGCGTGGTGCGCACCATCCCGTTGACCGACGAAGCGGATAAGGATGTGCCGCTATTTATCCAGATGGGTTCTTTTTCCAGCCAGTTGAACGCCAGCAACCTGGTACAGGACCTGCACGCGGCTAAAGAAACCTCGGCGCGAGTATCGCAGCTGCAAACCGATAACGGTCTGTTTTACCGGGTGCGAGTTGGCCCGCTGTTCGATATCGATGAAGCCAATGCCATTGTCAAACGCCTCAAGGGCAAGGGCTTTCAAACCGCTCGCATCGTGGTACAGGACTAGCCCGGATGTCGATCGGAAGTCATAGCCGATAAACCTTGAGAGCATTAAGCGTGATCGCTACAATCGCGACATTTTTCCAAGCCCACCAGGTAACCAGGTTCCTATGAAGATAGTCTCGCTTTTTGTTGCAATCCTGACTGCACTGTTTTCCGGTTCCGGTTGGGCCGCTGCCAAGCCCATACCGAATCCGCCTGAGCTCGACGCCACCAGCTATTTTCTGATTGATTTCGATTCGGGCAGGGTGCTTGCGGAAAAGGATCCGGACAAGCATATCGAGCCCGCCAGTATTACCAAGCTGATGACCGCTTATCTGGTCGACAAGGCGATTGCCGATGGTGACATTGCGCTGGATGAAATGGTTACTATCAGCGAAAAAGCCTGGCGTATGAAAGGCTCGAAAATGTTTGTCGAAGTTGGCAAGCAGGTGCCGGTCGAGGATTTGCTCAAGGGATTGATCATACAGTCTGGGAACGATGCCAGCGTGGCGCTGGCCGAGCATATCGCCGGATCCGAGTCCGCGTTTGCGGGTTACATGAACCACCAGGCGCAACTGCTCGGGATGACGAATACCAATTTTGTCAACGCGACCGGCTGGCCGGACGAAAATCACTACAGCAGTGCACGCGACATTGCCACCTTGACGCGCGCGGTCATTAACGAATTCCCGGAGTCTTACGCCTACTACAAGGAACGCGAATACACTTACAACAAGATTCGGCAATTCAATCGCAACCGCCTGTTATGGCGAGACGATACCGTGGACGGGGTAAAGACTGGCCACACCGAGGCGGCTGGATATTGCCTGGTGGCCTCGGCCCAGCGCGAAGATATGCGCCTGATTTCGGTAGTTTTGGGCTCGGATTCTGACAAATCCCGCACCCAAAGCAGCCAGTCGCTGCTGAATTACGGTTTCCGCTTCTACGAGACCCACAAGCTCTACCGCGCCGAAGAGGTATTGAAAACCGCTCGTATCTGGTACGGCGAGCAGGAGCAGGTCAACCTCGGCGTGGGTAAAGATATTCATATAACAATCCCGCGCGGCCGCTATCGCGACCTTGATGCGTCGATGGAAATCGATCGTGAAATTTCGGCTCCGGTTGCCCAGGGCCAGCAGCTCGGCCAGGTCAACATCAAGCTCGACGACGAGTTGATGCTTAGCGAAGATATCGTTGCGATGCAGGACGTCGGTGAAGGCAGTTTTTTCGTCAGGACTATGGACAGCATCAAGCTGATGTTTCGTTGATGAGCGGGCCGGAAAATTCAGCTGAGTCCGGTTTGGCGCTAATCGATTATCCCAGCCGATTCCCGCTCAAGGTCTTTGGCAGCCATTCCGATTGTTTCGAGTCTGTCGTACTCGACCTCGTCAGGGCGCGCTGCCCGCAGGCCGAGCATATAGAAGTGCGGCGGCGCAGCAGCAAGGGTGGGAAGTATCTTGCCCTGACGCTGACCTTTACCGTTTACAGTCAGCAGCAACTGGAGGAGATCTACCAGGATCTGTACGATTGTGAGCACGTCGTAATGTCACTCTAGGTATCATGTCCCAGGCGCCAATCCGGGTCAGGAATCTGGGCCGCACGGAGTACCGGCAAACCTGGCAGGCAATGCAGGACTTCACCAACCGGCGCGATCGAGATACTGCCGATGAGCTTTGGCTTACCGAGCATGATCCCGTATTCACCCAGGGCTTGAACGGTCGCGCCGAGCATCTGTTGTCGCCGGGCGATATCCCGGTGCTGCAGATCGATCGCGGTGGGCAGGTGACCTATCATGGCCCGGGCCAACTGGTGCTTTACTGCCTGCTTAACATAACGCGTCGAGGCCTCGGCGTTAAAGGGCTGGTAACCTTGATCGAAAGGTCGGTGATCCAGTTGCTGTGGGATTATGACGTCGGCGCGCAGAGCCGGGCAGGGGCGCCGGGGGTTTACGTGGGCGACGCCAAGATTGCGGCGCTTGGATTGCGTATTCGAAAGGGATGTTGCTATCATGGCCTGAGTCTCAACGTGGATATGGATCTCGAGCCGTTTACCCGCATCAATCCTTGCGGCTACCGTAATCTCGCGGTCACCCAGTTGCGCGATTTTGGTGTCGCTGACGAAACCGAGGTCGTCGGCCGGAAACTGGCCAGCATACTTATTGGAAACCTAAGTGAAGAAAAACCAGGTAGTGCAGGGAGTTAAGCTCAAGGGCGCCGATAAGGTCGCGCGCATCCCGATCAAGGTGGTACCGTCGAAGAATGTGCAGCGCAAGCCGCCCTGGATTCGGGCCAAGGCGCCGACCGGCGATCGCGTCAAGCAACTCAAGGCGCGCCTGCGGGAGAACAGCCTGTACACGGTCTGCGAGGAAGCCTCCTGCCCCAACCTGGGCGAATGCTTTTCGAAAGGTACCGCCACCTTCATGATCATGGGAGATATCTGTACCCGGCGTTGCCCGTTTTGCGATGTCGGGCACGGCCGGCCCAATCCGCTCGATACGACCGAACCGGCCAATCTCGCCAGGACTATTCACGCCATGGGCCTGCGCTACGTCGTGATTACTTCGGTGGATCGCGACGATCTGCGTGATGGCGGTGCCGCGCATTTTGTCGAATGCATACAGCAAACCCGCAAGCTCAATCCCGAGATCCAGATCGAGATCCTGACGCCGGATTTCCGCGGCCGCATGGACGTCGCGCTCCAAATCATGACCCAGGCGCCGCCCGACGTGTTCAACCACAACCTCGAGTCAGTGCCGTCGCTCTACAAAAAAATCCGCCCCGGCTCCGATTACGAATGGTCGCTGGACCTGCTGCAGCAGTTCAAACAACTGCACCCGCAGGTGCCCACCAAGTCGGGTCTGATGCTCGGACTCGGCGAGGAGATCGACGAGGTCAAACAGGTGCTGCGCGACATGCGGGCGCACGACGTCAACATGCTGACCCTGGGGCAATACCTGCAGCCCAGCCTGGATCATCTCGCGGTCGAGCGCTTCGTCACCCCCGAGGAATTCGACGAGCTCGGCGCCTACGCCGAATCCATCGGCTTCGACCAGGTTGCCAGCGGCCCGATGGTGCGCTCGTCCTACCACGCCGACCTTCAGGCCGAGGCTGTCCTCAACTCCTAAATATCAAACATCGGTTGTCAAAAATCCTCCAAACGGCAACCGGAGCGATACCTTGCGACTGATCGGGTGGCCTGCGGCTTCCCGAAAAGGGGACTATTTTTTAGGGCAAGGCGATACGCGACATGGATGTCGCG
>JAACFA010000134.1 GCA_009937625.1 Gammaproteobacteria bacterium
TCAATCGCGAAGATACCCGCGGGATCCGCCTGATCTGCAGCGGTATGCTGCCACCGACGCTGGTCGAGTACGCGCTCAAGCAGGGCGCTGCCGGTGTCATGGTGACCGGTTGCCGCGAAAACGACTGTTTCTACCGCTTCGGTAATCGCTGGACGCGGCTGCGCTTTGCCGGCGAACGCAAGCCGATACTGCGCGCGCGCGCCGAACGCGAGCGCCTGGTCATGCACGGCGCGGCAGAACCCGATCTGCGCGAAATCGAAGCCGAGCTGGAGCAGTTCCGTGGGCGTCTGCGCGAGTTGGACCGGGCAGATACTGTAGTGGCACAGAGTTGATGGACTGCATGACATGCTAACCAACAAGCCCGTTCGTTACCTGCTGCAGGCAATCAATTACAGTGTTTTCATGGCCCTTATCTGGTATTTCGCCAGTGCACCGTCGATACGCATCATCGCCGAGGACGAGGCCGTAATTACGATCGCGTTTTCCCATGCCGGGCAGTTGCGCGAACCCTGTCGCCGGCTGACCCAGGAAGAGCTCGACAAGCTGCCGCCCAACATGCGCAAGCTCGATGATTGCCCGCGGGAGCGCTCACCGGTAATCCTCGAGGCCCGGCTTGATGACGAACCCTTTTATCGCGTAACGCTGCAGCCAACGGGCCTGTTCGGCGATGGTGGGGTGGACGTTTTTCAACGCGTGAAGATTTCCGCGGGAGAGCACCTGCTAAGCCTCAAGATGAACGACAGTGTGCGCATCGACGGGTTCAATCACGAACTCGAACAGCTTGTCATCGTAGATTCCGCGCAGATTCTGCTGGTGGGTTTCGACTCTGACCAGGGTTTTGTGCTCAGCGGCGGACGGGAAAAGCAGGCGGAGGAATTTAACGAGATACAAAAAACATCCGTCTTTTTCATTCCCCCTGATGCTGTCAGGCGAGTTGCCGGCAATGGGTTTCTCGCAGAAACAGGCCGGCGACCAGGGCCGCCAGGTTAAGCACCAGCAAACTGACGAAGGCGTCGGTGTAGGCTGCGGACGAGTAGACGCGGGCGCCGTTTACCAGCTCCCCGCTCCAGCCGAGATCCAGCAGCCAGCCGATCAGCGGCTGCATCACCGCGCCCGAACCGACGATACACATGTTCATCAGTCCGAGCGATGTGCTGCTGTAATTGATATCGTTGAGTTCCCTTACCGAGCCGAAGCAAACCGTCATTGCGCTGCCGCCGGTGCCGATGACAAAAATCAGCATCATGAGTAACGGGGTATTGTCGGGGGTGGCATAAATCACGATCGACAATGTGCCAAGGACGATGCCCGAGCCAGTTTGCTGAATTATGTTGCGGCGGCCGATGCGATCTGACAGCCAGCCCCAGAACGGCGAAAAGATGGCCCAGCCGACAAACAGCATCGACGTGATACCGGCCGCCTCGGTCGTAGTGTAGCCAAGCACCTGGTTTAGCCAGGGCACGCCCCACAGGCCGCCGAAGGCGAGCATGGTCGACGCCATGCCGAAGCCAATCACGGAACAGACCCAGGTTTGCGGATTCATCGTCACCGCGCGCAGACCCCGCATGATCCCGCTGCGAGGTCCGGGTTGTCGCTGCTCGCTCGAACGTTTCGGTACCAGGAAAAAAATCGATACCGCAAGAACCAGCGCGACCAGCGCCAGCACGTTCATGCTGTCCCGCCAGCCGATCGATTCGATCAGTTGCCGTAGTGGCGCCTGGCCGAAGATGCCCCCGCTCATACCCACGGTTTGCAGCAAACCGGCCAGCATCGCGTATTGCGCCGGCCTGAACCAGTAACCGGCGATCGCGAGCGTGCCGACGAAGGCAAAGGCCACGGTACCGCCGATCAGCGCGCGCCCGATGGATGCCGTCAGCACGGAATCGGAAAACGCGAAGCCGATCGATGCCAGCGCGCACAGCGCGGCGGTGAAACTCATCAGCTTGCGCGGGCCATAGCGGTCGGTCAGCATGCCTACCGGCAGCTGGATCGACGCGTAGGTATAGAAGTAAAACGCCGACAGCGATCCGAGCGCGGCGCCGCCGACGGCAAACTCGCGCATCAGCTCGTCGGTCATGACGCTCGGTGAAACCCGCTGAACGAAGGCATAGCCGAAGAACAGCGTGCCCAACGCGAAAGCGATAGTCGCTTGCGAGCGGCTTACGGGAGCAGCTTGTGGGTCGGACATTGGCGGATTTCGGTTGTCGGGCAGCTGGCTAAACTAACACGATCAGCGTAAAAGCCAAGCGTTGTTTGGCGGTTGTCGAAATCCAGCCGCAAGCCCGGGTTTGACGGCGATCAGCAAGCCATTTTCAGCTAGTGGGCGACTGCTTGTCGAAACAGAATAGGGTAATGAGCCCGGCATGCGCCGGGTGGATCGTTATCGAGCGTCGACGGTGCCGGTCGGGAGTATAACGGTGGTCCTGGCCAGTTTCGCCTTCTTGTCGGCGACCAGCTTGAAGTCGGTGAAAGCGATGCGGACGTAGTCGAAATTCTGCAACTGTTGTCGTTTCACCGGTGCTTGATTGACGAAGGTGCCATTAGTGCTGCCCAGATCCTCGATGAAGATATCGATGAGTCCATCCATCAGCTGATTCGGGATCAGGTCGATGCGCGCGTGTTCGGTGCTGACCGAATCGTCATCGATAACGATGTCGTTATTCGGCGCGCGGCCGATCATGATGGTGGCCTGATTGAGGGGGAAACTCTTTATCACCACGTCGTCTACTAGCAATTGCAGCTCTGCCAAAACGGTCATCTCTTTTTATAAAGTTCTACCTGAGTATAAACCGGGTTAAGCCGCTTTCAAGGCAGAAAGCGCAATGATCGGATCAACGGTTGCCTGAAGTCGATATTGATCCCGTTTTTGTGACATTGTTGGCAACCTTGAGAGCAGGCGAATGGTAACCGGTTATGGTGATAACGACCCTTCAGGAAGTCATCATTAACTCGATCACCTTGAACGAGGTCAGCGCTAGGACCAGGATAATGACGAAAAAAATCAGTGTACGCTGTTCAAAGGCTTCGCCGCGCATTTGCTCGACCTTGCGCAGTATCCAGTCCGACAGGAAGTAGAGGATGAGCCCGGCGGCCGTGTAGTAAACGAATTCCATCAACCGCTCGCGGGTGGGTAGATATGAAAACCAAGGATGTAAATGACAACCCCGGATACCGATACGTAAAGCCATGTCGGTAGCGTCCAGCGCGCGATACGGGGATGGGTTTTGAAATTTCCCCGGGCCGCGAACCATACGGTCAGCACCACTAGCGGTACGATTATCGCGGCAAGCACGATGTGTGATCCCAGCAGCGTGAAATAGAGCGGGCGGATCCAGCCCTGGCCGTTAAATGGGGCGTACCCGACCAGGTTGTGGTAGGTCAGGTAGGAAAACAGGAACACGCCCGACACTAGCAGCGCTGCAACCATGCAGTTGCGATGCATGCGGCGGTTCTCACTGCGGATGAAATAGTATCCCGCGCCCAGTAAGACCGTGGCAACGGCGTTTGCTGCCGCCTGAAACGGCGGCATCAGGGGTATTAAATCGTTAAGCGTCATAAAGCATTTTATAATTCTTCGATGCTAGTGGCTGGTGCCCTCGGAGCGCGTAATCTTATTGTACACATTGTACTTACCGGAAGGCTTGTTCATCGGCAGGCGGGTTATCTCCTCGAGCGTAGTTGCGTCGTAGACGATAACGGCGCCATCGGGATCCCAGATACTCAGCAGTGCATACTTGCCATCGCGGGTAAATTCGACGTGCGCCGAGGTTTTACCCGGCACTGGTCGCAGGGTCCTGACGATTTCCAGGCTGCTTTTGTCGATGATATGCATCGCGTCCCGGTTAGGGCCGAAGAACACGTCGACCCAGGCATAGGGCGATTGCTCGTGGCTGCGCATGAAGAAACCGGGCCCGAGGGTGTCGAGTTTCTTGATTACCTGCCAGTTCTCCATGTCGATGATGCTGACCGTCCCTGAATTCAGGTTTGGTGACGCCATCACTGTCCGGCCGCGATAAGACCAGCTGATCCCCGAACCGAGATGCGGCATGCCGTTCAACTCGATGGTCGCAATTTTGCGCCCGACCAGCAGGTTGACAACCTGTCCCTTGCGGTCCGAGCGCGAGGCGCCGATCAGGTGGTGATAGGCCTGGTCGAAAAAGAAGTCGTCCAGATAATCGTCGAGCTCGATGCGGCGTACCGGGAAAAGCCCCTGTTCGGCCAGCCCCTCGCCCATGCGGTAATCATGGACGTAACTGTTGAACACAGCCGGCGGCTCGTCGAGATAGCTAATCTCCCAGACTTCCTTCAAATCCTTTAGCGCGACGATGAAACTGTCGCGCGGCGCGGCTGTATAAACCGCGCTGACGCGCGACGTATTCTCACCATTGCGATCCAGAACCGGGATGATCTTGACCAGGCTGAGGTCGCGGGCGTCGAGCACGACCAGCGTATGCGGCAGGTAGTTACCCACCATGACGTATCGATCGTCGGCCGAGACCGCCGTGTTGCGCGTATTGATGCCGGCCCTTACCTCGGCCACTTTTTGCAGGCGGTACATGTCGTATTTGGTAATCCAGCCATCGCGTGAGGCAAAATAAACGTAGCGTCCGTTCGAGGAGTATTTCGGTCCACCGTGTAGCGCATGGCGTGATTTGAAGCGCTGCAGGCGCTCGAAGCTGTCGCCGTCCAGCACTGATACGTGGTGATCGCCGGCTTCGACCACGAGAAACAGGTTGAGGTGGTCGGCCTCGTACACCGGCGGCAGTTGCGCGGCATCGGGCCCGAGCAGCTCCGGGTTCAGGATGCGGTGGCTCGCCTCGATATCCGCGGCCTCCCAGCGCGGTGGTTGTTCGGGGGGTGAATAGATAAATTCGACCAGGGACTGGATTTCGTCTGCGCTCAGTTGCGCGCCGAAGGCTGGCATCTGCGTCGCGGCTAGTCCGGCGGTGATAGCCTGAATTGCGTCGGGTTTGCGCAGGCGCTTCAGGTTACCCGGTAGCAGGGCTGGGCCGCTTAGACCCAGGCGCTGCACGCCATGGCAGGCAGCGCAGTGCTGTTGATACAATTCCGCACCGGCCAGTGCCTGACCGCTCGGCCATGCCCCAGCGATCAAGCAGATTGTCAGCAATCGAATGAGCTTACGAACCATGGATTGAACCAGAGGAATAAGGAATCGCCGCCCGACAACCGTGCACATTACGTTGTCGGGCGGCGGAAAGGGTGGGCACATCTCTGTAGCCCACCCGGGGTATTTATTAGTAAATGTCGTTGACCGTGTTGTAGACGTTGAATTTACCGGTTGGCGTGACCAGGCGGCCATCTTTGATGACCTTCTTCAACTTGAGCGTCTTGTCGTCGATGACGACCAGCGCGGACTCCTGCTCCTTGCCGCTCCAGACCGAGAACCAGACTTCGTCGCCCGCCTGGTTATACTCCGGCTGGACCACGCGCTTCGGCCCCTCGCCCAGATCTGCCCACTCGGCAATCGGCAAAACCTTGTATCCCTTGTCCAGGTCATCGACGTTGAACACCGCGATCGACTGGCTTATCTTTTCGCCGGGATTCAGCGGGGTATCCACGTACAGGTGCTTCGATTTCGGATGGGTCTTGATGAACAGCGATCCGCCGCCCTGGCCCTTCAGCACTTCAACCACCTTCCAGGCCTGCTCCGGGTGTCCCACGGGATCGGTGCCGATCAGGGTGATCTTGTCGTTGCCGAGTGCACTGGTCGCCCAGACGGGGCCATACTTGGCATGTTCGAAATTCGCTCCCCGACCCGGGTGCGGGATCTTGTCGACGTCGATCATAGCGGTGAGTTTGCGTAGCTTGGAATCGACCACCGCAATCTTGTCGGACTTGTTGGCCGCGGTCAGAAAGTAGCGATGCGTTTTGTCCCAACCACCGTCATGCAGGAAGCGGGCTGCCGGAATGGTGGTAACCGACAGGTTCTCGATATCCTCGTAGTTGACCAGCAGGATCTTGCCGGTCTCTTTGACGTTGACGATAAACTCCGGATGCTCATGCGAGGCCACGATCGCCGCGACGCGTGGTTCGGGATGATATTCCTTGGTATCGACCGTCATGCCGCGAGTGGAAACGATGGTTTTCGGTTCCAGCGTATTGCCGTCCATGATTACGTACTGCGGTGGCCAGTAAGAACCGCCGATCGCGTACTTGTCTTCGAATCCCTTGTACTTGGAAGTCTCTACCGAGCGCGCTTCGAGACCAATCTTGATCTCGGCGACCGTATCGGGCTTCTCCATCCACATGTCGATCAGGTTGACGCGCGCGTCGCGGCCAACCACCAGCAGATAGCGACCCGAAGCCGACATGCGCGAGATATGTACCGCGTAACCGGTGTCGACTACATTGATAATTTCCTTGCTGTCACCGTCGATAAGCGCCACCTGGCCCGTATCGCGCAGCGTAACCGAGAACAGGTTTTCGATGTTGTACTTGTTCATCTTCTTGCTGGGGCGTTCGGTGGCCGGTATCGGTAGCTTCCAGCTGCCGCGCATTTCGGCCATGCCCCATTCGGGAGGCGTCGGCGGTTCGTGCTGCAGGTAGCGTGCCATCATATCAACTTCGGCCTCGCTCATTTCGCCGGAGGCTCCCCAGTTGGGCATGCCCGCAGGCGAACCGTAAGTGATGAAAGTCTTGAGGTAGATGCTGCCGCGCGCCCGCGTTATATCCGTGGTCAGCGGCTTTCCGGTGGCGCCCTTGCGCAACACGCCATGGCAGCCGGCACAGCGTTCGAAATACACCTGTTTGGCCGCCTTGAATTCGTCCACCGTCATCGCTGGTCCTTCCGAGGTAATCATGTCTGATGTCGTTGACGGATCGATTCCCGAGGCCGCGCCCTCGTAACCAATTTCGGCTTCCCCTAAATCTTTATCCGCAGCATACGACGTCGAGAAAACCGCCATTGCCAGTACCGAATAAAGAAAGATTTGTATATATTTTGATATCTGCAGTGTCACGACGCTCACCATAGGGTTTTAAAAGTAGGTCGAGTATATGCGCAGGCCAACCGGTTACTCCTTGATTTTTGTCAAGTTTGAAAATTCGTAAAAATCGCGTCGGAATTCGGCGCTTACAGGATGTCTGAGGGGCCTGGATAGTTCCCGGGAGGCAGGTTCGATCCGCCGGCGTTGGTGCTGGGGAATTGGGGCAATGGATTAGGGTAACCGTGCCGGGCGGGGCCTTGTCGACCCGCTACCGGCACGGCCGCAAAGATCTACAGTCCCAGGCTCGCGTAATAGGCAGCCAGGTCGTCTATGTCAGCGTCCGATAATGGGGCCGCCATCGGCGCCATCATCGGATCGGCGCGTTTCCCATCCCGAAACGCCTTTAACTGGGCCACCAGGTAACCGGCTTTTTGCCCGGCCAGGTTTGGCCATAGATCGTTGGTGCTGATTCCGTTAGCGCCATGACACGCGCCGCAGGTTGCCGCCTTGGATTTACCAGCCGCAGCGTCTCCGGCAACCAGGTTGCCAGGATTGATGCACAGGGCCGCAATTGTGACCAGGGTAAGTACTTTTTTCATAGTTTCGCCTTCCGGATTGAGTTGATGGACCTTTCGAGAGACTAGTGTATCGATCAACCAGGCACCTTGATATTTATCATGTCGAGTGGCGCTCGTCGAACCTGTTCGTGACAGAGGGTAGCACGGTTTGTGCCGGTGCTCGGGTAATCATCGGCCACGAGCCTCCGGCCGGGGCGGGCTGCCGTGGCAGTGGGGATGGCCCCGGTCTGTCGCGGATTACTGCGGGATGGTCGAGGTGAAGTCTTTTTCGTTTCCGGCCGGTGGTTCAGACGTCGACAGCTGTTCCTTGACGCGGGCAATGAAG
>JAACFA010000135.1 GCA_009937625.1 Gammaproteobacteria bacterium
GTCATTGTTTCCACGCCGACCGGCTCGACGGCCTACGCCCTGTCTGGCGGCGGACCCATCATTCATCCTTCGCTGGAAACGCTTGCCATCGTGCCAATTTGTCCACATACGCTGAGTAATCGACCGATCGTGTTGCCGGCGGATCAGCCGATCGAACTGCGCCTGGGGCAGGACACCCAGCTCGCCAAGGTCAGCTACGACGGACACTCGACGCAGCTAGTGAAACAACAGGACCGGGTACTGATCACGCGCTACGGTGAACCCCTGGCCCTGCTGCATCCGGAGGACTACGATTACTTCGAAGTATTGCGCGCCAAGCTTTACTGGAGTACCAGTTACTAGTGCTCGAATCGATCCACATCGAGAACTTCGCGATCATCGACAGTTTACAACTCGAGTTCGACAGCGGTATGAGCGCGCTTACCGGTGAAACCGGAGCCGGTAAATCTATACTACTCGATGCCATCAAACTGGCCGCAGGCGATCGCGCCGAAACGGACAGTATTCGCAGCGGTGCGCAACGCGCCGAAATCTCGGTTTGTTTCGGCCTGCGCGACCTGGATGCAGCCAACCGCTGGCTGCTGGAAAACGAAATGGCCGCCGATGGCGAGTGCGTCATCCGTCGCGTGCTGCATACCAATGGCCGCAGCAAGGCGTTCATCAACGGGTATAACGCAACCCTGGCACAGTTACGCACCCTGTGCGATATGCTGATCGATATCCATGGCCAGCACGAGCACCAGTCGTTACAGAAATCGCAGGTGCAGCGACAGCTGCTGGACGCCTTCCTGGCCGATCCGGCGCTGATCGCGCAAGTCGCGCAGAAATATCGAGGCTACCGCGACCTGCAGCGGCGCCTGCAACAGGCTCGCTCGGGATCGCAGGAACGTGAGCAACGTATCGATCTGCTCGGCCTGTACTGCAACGAACTGCGACAGTTGAACCTCGCGGAGGGCGAGTATGAATCGCTGCAAAACGAATACCGTCGCCTGGCGAACGCCGGCAACCTGATCGAAAAAACAGGTGAAATTCTGCGCCTGTTGTACGAGGGCGAGGAACAGAACCTGCAGTCTTCGCTAAGCCTTTGCGAACAACAACTCGCCGAACTCGTCGCCAGCGATCCGGCGCTGTCGGACAGCCACGAAATGGTAAACGCCGCATTGATACAGGTGCAGGAAGCAACCGCTGAATTGCGCGCCTATCGCGACGGCATCGAACTGGATGGCGAGCGCCTGGCGAGCACCAATGAGCGCATTGCCGATGCCCAGAATCTCGCGCGTAAACACCACGTCGAGGTGTCGTTCCTGCCGGCGCTGGCGCTCGAACTAGAGCAGGAACTGGAACTGCTGCAGGGTGATGACTTCGACGTCGCGGCGCTCGAATCCGAGCTCGACAAGGCGCGGGAAGATTACCTGTTCAGCGCCCGGGAGCTGTCCCTCAAGCGCCAGCAAACCGCTGCCAGCCTGTCCGAACAGATCACCCAGGTGATGCAGCAACTGGGCATGGAAAACGGCCGTTTCGTCATCGATATCGATTCGACACAGGAGCCATCGGCCAATGGCATCGACAATATCCGATACCTCGTTACGACCAACCCGGGGCAGACGCCGAGAACCCTGGCTAAAACCGCTTCCGGCGGGGAGTTATCCCGCATCAGCCTGGCAATACAGGTGATCATGAGCGAATCGTCGCGTATACCGACCTTGATATTCGACGAAGTCGACGCCGGCGTTGGCGGCGGGGTGGCCGAGATTGTCGGCAAGAAATTACGCTTGCTGGGTCACGGAAGGCAGGTATTGTGCGTCACCCATCTGCCGCAGGTCGCCTCGCAGGCGCACCACCATTATCGCGTCGAAAAAAGCAGCGTTGATGACGCCACCACGACCGCAGTGTCGATCCTGGATGAAGCCGAGCGGCTGGAGGAGATCGCGCGTATGCTCGGCGGCGTCAAAATTACCGAGCAGTCACGCGCTCACGCCAGCGAAATGATTGCATCCCGGGATTAGTCGACAATCGAGTCGGTCTGGCGAAAACCGTAAACTCGTAATACGCAGCAGCAACAGGGCCCGGTGCAGGCGTGGCTGCGGCGTCACTTCTCGTTGAAATGGCCGTATAGCACCATGGTGTGTTCGGTGATGGTAAACCCGTAGCGAGCGGCAATCTCTTTTTGCCGCTGCTCGATAACTTCATCGTAAAACTCGACTACCCTGCCGGTTGAAATATCTACCAGGTGATCGTGATGCTCGCCGTCGTTTATTTCGAACACCGCGTGTCCGCCGTCGAAGTGGTGGCGCGTTACCAGGCCGGCGGTTTCGAACTGGGTGAGGACCCGGTAAACCGTGGCAAGCGCGATCTCCTCGCCCGAATCCAGCAGCATCTTGTAGATGTCTTCTGCTTTCAGGTGACGGTCGTCGGAAGTTTCCAGCAGCTCCAGGATTTTCATCCGAGGCAAGGTAACTTTCAGACCCGCATTCTTAATATCGGCTGTTTCCATCAATATGATTCCAGTGTTTGCAGCAGGCCGGCCGTGACAGTATCATCGCGCCTTGATTCACATTTGTCGGTAACATGATTTTACGACTATTACAAAGCGCTCTTATTGCCGGCCTGGTGATTGTAACATTGTCGGGCTGCCTCTATCGAATGGATATCCCCCAGGGCAATCGTATCGATCCGGCGCTGGCAGAGCAGCTCGAGATCGGCATGTCGCGCAGCCAGGTGGAATTCCTGCTGGGTACCCCGGCGATTGTCGACGCTTACCATCCCGACCAATGGTATTATATCTTCTATCTCAAGACAGGTGCCGACGGCACTATTACCAAGAGCGTAATGAGGCTGACCTTCACCGGCGATCTGCTATCGGCAATTGACGGCAACCTCAATCCTGGTTGAGCGCGCCACCGCCTTTTTTCATTTTTAGCCCCTGGGCCGCCCGCTGCCGGCGTATTTCCTTGGGATCCGCGATCAGCGGACGGTAGATTTCGATACGATCGCCGTCCTGCAACTCATAATCCTCGGGTATGACTTTACCGAAGACGCCGAGGTCGCAGGTCTCCGGATCGATTTCTGGAAAATGCTGCCTTATGCCGGAGGTGGCAACGGCATCGCGCGCCGAGGTACCGGCTTCTACCTGGCATTCCAGAATCAGTTGCCTTACCGGCGTCGCGTAAGCGACTTCGATCAGGGTTTTATTATCGTCCATGTATTTCCCTGGCTCGCTGACAAAAAGAATCCACCATGGTGTTTGCGATGCGGGTAAAGACCGGGCCAATCAAGGTCGCCGCAAGACCCGCCTTGAATTCGAATTTCAACACGAGCTCGATTTTGCATGCGTTATCTTCGAGTTCGGTGAACAGCCAGCGACCATGCAGGCTTTTGAAAGGTCCATCCACCAACTCGATCTCGATCGACTTGCCCGGAACCATATAATTGTGGGTTTTGAACCATTTATTCAAGGCGCCGACGCTGATCTTGATCGACGCTTCGAGTTCGGTTTCGCTAACCTGGTGCAGCCTGGCTCCCCCGCACCACGGCAGGAACTCGGGATAGGCTTCGACCTGGTTGACGATGTCATACATAAAGGCTGCCGGGTAAGGCAGCAGGGCGTTGCGCGAAATTTCGGGCACTTCAGATCAGTCCAAATGCTGCGAGAATGACAATCAGTAACAATACCGGGACGATATAGCGTATCAGGTAATTCCAGATTTCATAACTGTAGTGTTTAGACAGCGCAAATTCCTTGTGGCTGACTTCTCGCGGGATTTTCCAGGCCACGAACAGGCAAACGAACAATGCGACAAAAGGCTGAATCAGGTGACTCGATAAGAACACCATTACATCGTGAAAACCAGCGTTATTGACCAGGCGGATAGCCTGATCGCCAAAGAACAGGGCGATTGTAAATCCGTCGCCGTTCCAGACGCTATGCGCCAGCACTACGCCGAGGCCAAAGAGCCAAACGCCCAGGCCCAGCAAAACGCTGGCTTTTAAACGGGATACCTTGCATTTGCGTTGAAAATAGGTGATTGGAGCTTCCAGCAACGCGACCGAGGTGGTCAACGCCGCGATCGTCATCAACGAATAGAACAGCATACTGAACAGCCCACCAGAAGAATACTGATCGAGGATTACCGGCATGATGCGGAAGGCGAACTGGCTGTCGACACCAGGCTCTTGCCCGGCAGTAAGCATCAGCGCATTGATCGATAATCCGGTAAAAATCGAAAACAGCAGATCAACGGTTATCACCAGCGCAGCGGAATAGCCGATCGAAACGCCGCCCGGCAGATAACGGCCAAAAGCAATCATCACGCCGATACCCAGCGCGAGCGTGTAAAAGGCACGTTGCAGCGCAAGTATCGGCGTATGCGAATCGACCGCGGAAAAGTCCGCATACAAAATGTAGCGTACGCTGTCGGTAAAGCCGGAAGAAGTGATAGCGAGTAAGAGACCGACGACCAGTAACAGGATCATTGCAGGCACCAGTAACAGCATGATACGTTCGACGCCTTGTTTGAGTGGTTGAGCGCAGATAGCGACCAGCGTCACGACGAATAGCGTATGCCATAGCGACATGCGTTCACTATCGATAGTAAGCTCTTCGAACAGTAGTTTTGCCGATTCCGCCGTAACGCCATCGAGCACGCCGGCCAGCGCCCTGACCGCGTAGGCCAGCGACCACCCTGCAATCACGCTGAATGTCGACACGATCAGGAAGGCGGCAAACATCGACGCCAGTCCGACCAGCTTCCAGTAAACCGAGGCCTTGTATTGTTCCGATAGCAGACGCAGGGAAGCGGCCGGATCGCTCCTGGTCAGGCGACCCAGCAGCAATTCGACCATCAGCAGGGGCAATCCCAGGGCGAACAGAAACAGGATATAAAGCAACAGGAAAGCGCCGCCGCCGTTCTGACCGGCCAGTACCGGAAAGGTCAGAAAATCGTTCAGGCTCAGAGTTGCACCGGCCGCCACGATCACAAAAGTGGATTGCGAGCGCCAGGTAAAGCCGTTTTCGGTGTTACTCATAAGTCAACCAGCACAAAAGGGTCTGACATTATCCCGGGATTCATCCTAACTGTAAAACTCCCTGCCCTAAGTTTAATAAATTCAATAAGTTAGTTAGTATAGTTAAGGTAAGTTATTCTGCAATTGCTGTTTTAACAAGCGCTCGCCGCATTACAGCCAGTAACGAAGAAATCTCGCTATCCAACCAAGTGGCCGAATCAGCCAGGGATGTTTACGGGGATTACGCAGGGTGATTTCGGTGCTGTCGAGAACGTCTTGCTCGAATCGGCTCTGCAGCCGCGATACGACGTCGGAGTCGTCGGTCAACAGGTCGAGCTCGCGATCGTGGAACAGGCTTCGATAGTTCAGGTTGGTACTGCCCACCAGCGCCTGATCGTCGATGACCATGGTTTTCGAATGCAGCACTCGCCTGTCGTATTCGTATACCTGGATTCCAGCCTGCAGTAAATCGGCGTAGTAGCTGCGCGCCAGTAGTGGAAAAAACACAACATCCGAGTGTTCCGGGACAATTAACCTGACTGATTTTCCCCTCCTGGCAAGGACCTTTAGTGTCCTGAGCAAGCGTGCAGTCGGATTAAAATAGGCGTTTGTTATCCATATCCTCTGGCATGCCAGGCCCAGCACCTGCAGCAACTGCAGCTTGTGCCTCCTGCGTCTTGCAATCTCGCCGCCGGACAGGAAATAAAGTGTCCGCTTGCTACGGCTACCGGTTTTTCGTTGCCATACCTGGTTAAAATTGGTCACCAGCGAGTCGACCACGGGGCCGGTCACTCTCAGTCCGGTGTCGTGCCAGTAATCGTCGCCCCCTGCTGCCTCGCGGTAGTTGAAATGATCGTCCGTAATATTGTAGCTACCCAGCCAGGCGATTTTGCCGTCGATAAGGCACAGTTTTCGATGATCGCGGTGGTTTAGCGATGCGAAAGAATGCAGGAGCCGGGAGAGTCCGCGCCCTGACCCGAAAGCGCGCCGGTAGAGGCCGAAATCCCAGGGTAACGGATGAAATACCCGCAACGCGCACTCAGGTGTATCGAGCCTGGTGGCGATGGCATTGCCGTCGCGGTAAGAACCGACGCCATCGATCAAAACCTGCAGTTTGACGCGGCGAGCCGCGGCCCTTTCCAGTGCTTCCAGCAGCCGGTTACCGACGATACCGAGCTCGAAGATGTAAACCTCGAGCACGATCGTGGTCTGAGCGTTATCGATATCCGCGATCAGGCCCTCAAAGTACTCCTGTGGGGTGAAAAATAATTGCTGCCCTGCTCCCACCTGTGCTGTTAACCAATCGCAAACCGCGCATATAGCGGCAGGTGGTCCGATAATTCGTTCCACGGATGGCGGTGCAGGCAAAATGAGTCGACCAGATCGAGACCACGAAAATAAATCCGGTCCATGCGCAACATTGGTCGATGCGAGGGGAAGGTTTTGGCATAGCTACCGTACATTTTCCGAAAAGCTTCCTGCATTCCCAGTTGCGATTCCAGGGTTCTACCGAGCCCGCCATGCCAGTCGTTGAAATCACCGCCGAGAATGATCGGCTCGTGGTGCAGGATAGTGGCTTCTATATAGTGCCTCAATTCTCGAATCTGGCGTTTACGCTCGAAGCCTATCAGATCGAGGTGTACGCACAGCAGGTGCAGCGGACCCTGCGCGTCAGGCAGTTCGATCCTGCCGTGCAACATGCTGCGGCTGGCGCGTTGGAAGCGCGACAGGTTGAGATTATTCCATTCGGCAATCAGGTACTTGCTGAGTATGGCGTTACCGTGATGACCCTTGCGATAAATCGCGTTCTTGCCATAGGCGTAGTGAGGCCAGATGCTGTCCGCCAGAAACTCGAACTGGCTAACCTGCGGCCAGCTCGAGATAGCGGTCTCGTGATGAAAATGACGCCCCTGAATTTCCTGCAGCAGTACCACATCGACCTCGGCTTCGTGCAGCTGATCCTTGATCTTGTGCAGGACGAAATCCCGATTGAATCGATCGAATCCTTTATGGATGTTGTAGGTCAGAATGTTGATCATCGAAAATCAGTGCCAGCCATCGGCAAAGTGTAGAATGCTTTAACGGCCAAAAATACGTTTATCTTCGATTCGCCGCAATTCTTCAAACACTTTTATCTCCCAGGGACGTATCGCCATCATCAGGCTGGTGCCGAAGCGCTGTTCCAGGGGCAGGGATTCGGACTCGACGTTCAGATCATTCATTTCCTTGGCGAGGTGCTGCATTTTCTTGACGATTTCGGCGTTGCCTGACTTCGAAATCATGCCTGAAACAAAAATCCGGAACTCGCCGGCACCGTTAAAAGACGAATCGAGGAATTCGAGCTGTACTTTGCTTTCGAAGAACTGCTGGATCGGACCGCCGGGAATCCATTGGAAATTCTGGGAAATCATGAGTTTCGCACGGTTGCCCGGCTGCAACTCGATGATCTTCATACGGTCGAGCCGGGCTAGTAACTGAATGCCTTCTGGTTCGGAAATATCGTAGGTCGACAGGATTTCACTGAATGTCAGCTTGTTCATCAACAACAGCGCGACCAGCAAAAGCCTCACGTCCGACACCAGCTCCTGTTCCTGCTCCAGGCTGAGCTCGGTGATCAATTCGATATTCTTCTCCATCAGGTAGACCAGGTCGCTTATATCGAGGCGCAACAGCTCGCACACTTTTTCGAGCCGTTTGATTGAAAATGCTTCTTCGGAAAATAGACGTTTGACGCTGGTTTCGGATAGCTCCAGAGCGACTGAAACGTCCTTGTAGGTGATTCGTTGCTTCCTGAGCTCCTGCTTTAAAGTATCGATTAATGGTCTTGTTTGAGACATTCCCGATAGTACTAGACTAAAAAAATCAGAATAGCTCATCCGCGAGCAGTTCTGCAAAGTGGTGCCTGCCGGTCAGTGGCAGAGCCTGGTGCAATTCCGTTGATTTCGCGAAATCGGGGTAAAAAACCTGTTCCAGCAGCTGCGCCACTGCGCCCGGGTCTGAAAACGCTAGATTTATTTCCTGGTTGATTTGCAGGCTGAGCTTGTCGAAATTTGCCGAACCCAGGCAGGCCCAGCCGTCATATACCGCTGCCTTGAGATGCGTCATTCCCGGATAACTGTAGACACGAATGCCGTTGCGCAACATCGTGTTTATCGTCTTTTGATTACTCAGATTAAGAACACCGCTATCCCCTTCTACAGGCAGTATGACTCGAACGTCTACACCGCGTCGGCGCGCCCTGGCCAGTTCATACAGCAGCTTGTCATCGGAAAAATAGGCATTCTCGATAAAGATATAGCTGCGAGCTCGTCTTATCGCGGCAATCTGTGCGCGGTAGAGTTCCGAATCATGAATCGTAGTGGTCAGGACACGAATCGGATAATCTCCTTCAGCCTCGTCCTGCTGGTAACCCTTAAGCGCGGTGAGAAACCAGCCCAGATCCCCCAGCACACCCGCCTTGGCCCAGGACAGATCGAACTGAAACTGCAGCTCCTGCACTACCGGACCCTCGACTTCCATCATCAGGTCGTGCCAGTCGTGGCGATATTCACGCCCAATATTCATACCACCGAGGAAGGCGAGCTCTCGGTCGACAATGGTTATCTTGGCATGATCCCCGGTAAACCACGGGTTGGACTGCTTACGAAATTCGATTTGGCTATTGTAGGCCAGGTAATCCGAAATTGACGGCGGTAACTCGACGGTCTCCGGCATACTGCTCGAGTCGAGACGGGTAGCGAACAGATCCGCCAGCCCGTCGACCATAATTCTGACATCAATTGCGTCGGATCGCGCCCGCAGCAGGTCAGCCATCTGCAGCGCAACGTCATCATTGTCGTATATGTAAGTACGGATATCGACCGATTCGTCAGCCTGCCTGATGGCCTGATCGAGGCGCTTGAAATAGGCCTCTCCGTCGACCAGAAAGCGGATGCTGCCGGTCGTAGCCGTGGTCGAGGTCAGTGCATCGAGGTGAGTATTCCAGGCTTCCATATCCATCGGATCGGCATTGCTCAATTCCGGTAAGGCGGCACGTTCGAGTAATGGAAAGCGCACTCTCTCGATCAGGGTTCGTTCTAGAAATCCACCGGTGGATTTGATTGTTGCTCCATATAGTGCCTTGATGGTCGAGAAGGGTCTTACCAGGGGATCGACAATTAACGTCTTGCCCAGCAGGCCGGCGCCACTCTCCAGACTTTCCGAGTGTCGCGTCGAGTTGTCGTGTTGATCAGGTTCTCCGAAGGAGCCCAGCGAGGTCGTGAATAGCGAACCTCCCGGCTTGTCCGGCCCGTTTGGTGGGTAATCAGACCTGCTGGCACAGGACATAAGCACCAGCCCCGAGATCGCCAGCAAAATACGGCTCGAATAACGTAACGTGGTAACAAGATTCATCAGCTCCTCCCTTCTTATCCGGGGACAGGTCACGCTGGTCAGTGCCTGTCTTCTGTAGATAGTAGGCGAGGTTGATGCTAAAAGTTTTTATTTGCAACTAAATTGGGTGAAGTACCGGAATATGAAATCCAAAGTCTCGTATAGTGCTACCGGAATACATCAGGGAGCCACCTGGCAGGATGGGCAGAAATACATTTTCCTACCTCCGGCACTCGAAAACACGATTTCATGGCCACAGAAATAGCAGGGCTGACCGGCCCGGTTATAGCTATTGAAGCGGTAATCCTCCCTGTTAGTCTTGCCCTCCGCCTGCAGTCGTTTGACCAGTGCAGGCGGATTGATGATACCGCGCGTCCGGTAAGATCGATGCGTAAGCCTGATAATGGTTTTTGCCAGTTTCAATAGTTGCCCCTCGCTGCAGTCAGCGGGCCTGCGCAAGGGGTGAAGCCCTGCGTGGGTCAGTACTTCGGCACGTAGGTAGTTACCCAGCCCCGCAAGAAATTTCTGATCCAGCAGCAGCCCGGCGAGCTGTCGATTGCGGAATTCATCCGCTGTCAAACGTTTCACGATTAGATCTACCCCGGGCTTGTCACTGAGCAGGTCCGGTCCGATTCGGGCGAGAAACGGGTGCATATGCAGGTCCCGCCGAGGCATGACCTCGATGTCGGAAGCGCTATAAAGCATGGCACTGTATTTCTGGTTTTCGATCTCCAGCCTGAGCTGGCGGCGGGTTTGTGGTGGATTTCCCGCCGGACATACATACCAGCGGCCGTAAAGTTGATTGTGGCTGTAAATTACCCAGTCATTTTCGAAACATGTCAGAATGGCCTTACCGCGGGTCCTTATCTCTAATACCCGTTGTCCGCGTAACTTCGCCTCGAACTCTTTTAGCCGGTGGAAAGCAAAGCTAACACGTCTGGCTTTACGGCCTACCAGCGCATGCGCGATGCGGTCTGCGGCCAATCGAATTTCAGGTCCTTCCGGCATACCCCTTCGACTTATCGGTAAAAGCGTTATTAAGCAGGCGTGGCAGAATTATAGCAAATGCCCTGCCCCGGCGAATTGGTCGACCCTCGAGGGACTCTGCATCCTCGGTATCAACCCTCCATAAAAAAACCCCCTGGCGGGGGTTTTTCTATGAATGGCGGAGAGCGAGGGATTCGAACCCCCGGACCCTTTCGGGTCAACGGTTTTCAAGACCGCCGCATTCGACCACTCTGCCAGCTCTCCTGATTATTTGTTCGCGCGTTGGCAGCAGAATGTAATCCTCCTGAAGCGCTGGCGTATTATAAACATTTACTTCTGCTAGTCATTAATTAATGTCGGGATTTATTACTTGAAATAAAGCATTTAAGCCATACATACTTCAGTAGAAAATTTGCCGCAAAGGTCGGTTCTATCAGCTCTGGAATAGCTTGCTATCCCCTGGCCAGGAACTTAGAATGATGCGCAATTGTCTAATCTGACGTGTATAAGATGGAGATCGAAATGCAAATGAATACTGCTGTAACCCGCCCACAAGAAGCGATTCTGCAGACCAACAAAGTCATCAGGAATACATATATCCTGCTGTCGATGACGCTGCTTTTCAGCGGCTTTGCCGCTTTTCTCGGCGTTGTTTCCGGAATCGGGCAAGGCACGGCACTGATTGCCACGATTGCGGCGATCGTAATACTCTGGTTCGTATTACCCAAAACCGCCAATAGCGGCGCCGGCATCCCGGTTATCTTCGCCTTCACCGGCCTGCTGGGCTTCGGCCTCGGCCCTGTGCTGAGTTATTACCTGTCGGTTAATCCGAGCATCGTGATGTCCGCCCTCGGCGGTACCGGTGTCATTTTCCTCGGGTTATCAGGCTACGCGCTGACCACGCGCAAGGATTTCAGCTTCCTCGGCGGTTTCGTCATGGTGGGTATGCTGGTCGTGCTCGGGGCAGCGATCCTAAACATTTTCCTGGGCATTCCCGCCCTGTTCCTGGCCGTTAACGCCGCCATCGTCATGATCATGAGTGCATTCATCCTGTGGGAGACTTCAAGCTTGATTCACGGTGGTGAAACCAACTACATCATGGCAACCGCTGGCCTGTTCCTGTCGATCCTGAACATGTTCCAGGCGCTACTGCACCTTCTCGGTGCTTTCAGCAACGATTAACTCAGACCAGCAGATGACCAAGCTGGATAAGCCCCGCTCGCGGGGCTTATTTCGATAGTGCTGACGAGATAGTTATGGATTGGGTTAAAATTGGTTCCGCGGTCTTGATGGGGGCGATGCTGATTTATCTGTTTCCTCGCGCCAAACAGACCATCGAAAACTCTCCCAAAGGGACTATGAAAGAGTGGATGGGGTTTATCCTGCCGATGGCCGCCGTGGTACTTTTCATCATCTTACTGATTGCGCTGGTTTAACCAGATCATTTCGGCGAGCCTGAGATCGGCGGGCGTCGTGATCTTGATGTTATCGGCACTTCCCTCCACCAGCTTCGGCGCGTAACCCGCCAGCTCCAGCGCCTGGGCGTCGTCGGTTACCTCCATATTTTGCTCGATCACCTGCTTGAGGGCATTGAGCAGGGGCTGCAGGTGGAACACCTGCGGTGTCAGTGCGCGCCACAGGCGCTCTCTCGGCAACGTGTTGGCTACCTCCATGTTGTAATTATCCAGTTTCAGCGTATCCGCCACCGGTGCCGCCAGCAAGGCGCCCACCGGATGTTGTCGTGCAGCGTGGATGACCCTAGTTATATCCTGGTGTGACACCAGCGGCCGCACCGCGTCATGCACCAGGGCAATAGCGTCATTACCGAAACGGTACTGCAGCGTGGTCAAACCGCTATACACCGATAGATGGCGCTCGCTGCCGCCGGCACTGGTGAATAGTGGCTTGCTGGGCGCATACTCGAGCTGCTCCCAGAAAGAGTCATGCTCCTGCAGCACGACGACTGCGCCATCGATTTCCGGATGTGACAGCAACCGGTCGAGGCTGTGTTCGATAACGGTTTTTTGTTGAAACGAAAGGTATTGCTTTGGCGTGTCGCTAAGCATGCGGCTGCCGCTGCCGGCGGCCGGTATCACGGCCCAGACCGGGACGCTATTGCCCATTACCGACTTCAGCCTCTTGCGGGATCAACTGGATGAAGGTTTCTCCCTGCTTGATCATACCGAGGTCGTTACGTGCCTTTTCCTCGAAAGCGTCGAGGCCGTTTTGCAGGTCTAGCACCTGGGCTTCGAGAATCTTGTTGCGCGCCTCCAGGTCGCGCAGCTTGCTCTTCTGGATCTCGAGTTCACGCGACAATTGCACCACTTCCGACAGGCTGCCGTCTCCGAACCATAGTTTGTACTGCAAAACGAAGAGAATCAGGATCAATATTGCCAGCAGAATCTTCATCGGAGCATTGTGATTCTACTAAATGTTCTTGAAGACCGTTTTACCCGGGTAAGTCGCGCTATCGCCCAGGGCGGACTCGATTCGCAACAGCTGGTTGTATTTGGCAATCCGGTCAGAACGCGATAACGATCCGGTCTTGATCTGTCCGGCGCGAGTCGCAACCGCGAGGTCGGCGATCGTGACGTCTTCGGTTTCGCCGGAGCGGTGTGAAATCACGGTGGTGTATCCTGCCTCGTGGGCCATGGCGATAGCATCGAGGGTTTCACTGAGGGTTCCTATCTGGTTGAACTTGATAAGAATCGAATTGGCGATGTGCTGCTCGATGCCGCGCGACAGGATCCGGGTATTGGTGACGAACAGGTCGTCGCCAACCAACTGAATCCGCTGCCCCAGTTTTTCAGTCAATATCGCCCAGCCGTCCCAGTCGCTTTCATCCATACCGTCCTCGATGCTGACGATCGGATACTGGTCGACCCAGCCGGCAAGGTAGTCGGCAAAACCGGAGGCGTCAAACGAGCGCTTTTCCGATGCCAGTACGTATTGCCCGTCTCGATAAAACTCGGAGCTGGCCACGTCCAGCCCCAGGTAGATATCGCTGCCGGCGCGGTAACCGGCTTTATCGATCGCCATCAATATCACTTCGATCGCTTCTTCGTTCGACGACAGGTCAGGCGCAAAGCCGCCCTCGTCGCCAACCGCGGTATTCATACCCTTTGCCGTCAGCACCGCCTTGAGCGCGTGAAACACTTCGGTGCCGTAGCGCAGTGCCTCATGAAAGCTGGGGGCGCCGGCCGGCAGGATCATGAATTCCTGCAAATCGACGCTGTTGTCGGCATGCGCCCCGCCGTTGATGATATTCATCATCGGCACCGGCAGCTGGTTCGCCTCTGCTCCGCCCAGATAGCGGAACAGCGGCAATCCTGCGGCCACGGCCGCCGCCTGGGCATTAGCGAGCGAGACGGCAAGCAGGGCATTGGCGCCCAGGTTACTCTTGTTGTCGGTACCGTCGAGTTCGATCATGGCCAGATCGAGCCCGCGCTGATCGCTACTGTCACGCCCCACCGCGACAGCAGCAAGTTCGTGATTGATGTGGCCTACGGCCCGGGTCACGCCCTTACCAAGATAACGCTTGCTGTCGCCGTCCCGTAGCTCAATTGCCTCGCGTTCCCCGGTAGAGGCCCCCGAAGGAGCAGCGGCCCAGCCGACGCTACCGTCTTCCAGGGTAACTTCGGCCTCGACTGTTGGATTACCGCGCGAATCCAGGATTTCTCGTCCGGTAACCCCGGTTATATTGGTCATGATTGCTCCGGATAGGTTATTCGTTTCACAACA
>JAACFA010000014.1 GCA_009937625.1 Gammaproteobacteria bacterium
TGTAAATGTGATCGCCCGACAGGATTAGCACGTGCTCGGGTTTATGGGTGCGCAGGATATCGATGTTTTGATAAACCGCATCGGCGGTCCCCTGGTACCACTCGCCGCCGGCGCGTTGCGACGCCGGCAGGATTTCCACGAATTCGTCGAGTTCGCTATGCAGGTGAGTCCAGCCCTGCACCAGGTGTCTGATCAGCGAATGCGCCTTGTACTGGGTCAGCACGCCGATGCGGCGAATACCCGAGTTGACGCAATTGGACAAGGGGAAATCGATCAGGCGGAATTTGCCGCCAAAGGACACCGCAGGCTTGGCGCGCCAGTCGGTCAATTCATAGAGCCGGGAACCGCGACCGCCAGCGAGCACCAGGGCCAGGGTGTTGCGGGTCAGGCGACTGACGAAACGTGATTTTTTAGTGGTAATCATCCTGTGATTCGCTTCAAAAAACGGTTGCAAAACTGCCGCTAAACAACGAGAAAATACTGCTATTTTTATCGCCGATCAGGGCAGGGGTAAGGCCGTGGGCCATTGTCGCCAGCGCATCTAAAGGACTATTGCAACAATACAAACTGCCTGCTTGCAGAGGATTATATAGCTTTAGCGATGGCAGCAGTATCCCCCGTAATCGCCGTACCGCGGCACTACTCACCGACGGCAATTCCCGGATTTCCACAATTTCTGTGAAGTGGCGCACCTTATATCCGATGGGAGGTCAAAATATGGACTTGAATTAGTGTATTATCGGCGCTGAGTAGGTGCTACCAATAACGATAATATCGAACAAATGTATGAATTAGGAAGTCCGCCAAAATCGGTCCTGGAATCTATGGAACTGGTCCGACTGCCTAGCCCTCCGTTTGCCACGACCCCGAAAGCTCAACCGCCGACCTCGCCAATCTAATCAGCGTCGATGCAGCCCTCACCAGCAAACTTTTCATGGCGGTCAACTCGACCGCATTTGCGATCAGGGAACCGGTCGACTCGCTGGAACAGGCGATCACCTTGATCGGTCACGACCTGGTGAAGACCATGGCAATCACCTCGTCGATACAGCAGCTGTTCGCGGGCCTGATCAATACCCAGAAGGAATTCGTCTGTAATTTATGGCTCGATTCGCTCTACTGCGCGGTGTTCGCCCGTGATATCGCGATAGCCAGGGACTACGAGTATCCCCAGGACGCCTACCTGGCAGGGTTGTTCCATGATTTTGGCCAGATCATTTTCGACGCCCGGTTTCACGAGCAGTACATCAAGATAATCAATTCAGATACCGAGGCCGAAACCATCGCCAAGGAAAATTCGCAGTATGGCGTCAGCCATACCGAGCTTGGCGCCAGCATTCTCGAGCAATGGCCCAGCCTGAATCCTGGCATTGCCGACGCCGTTCGCTTCCACCACGAGGAGGAAGAACAGCTGCTGGGCTGTGACATGCTGTGCCAGATCGTCGCCGAAGCCAGCCAGCTGGCGCGGCACTGGAGCCACGAGGGGAAGGCGGATGCCACCTGGCATTCCAGACTGGTCGGCGATGAAGATTTAAAGAACATCTATATGCACGTCAAGGACAGCGTCACCCTGACGGCCAAGAAAATCGGGATCTCCCTGCCAAGATCCCGCTGCCTGACCCAGGAACACCTGTCGCGGGATATCGAAAAGGAAACCATCAAGCTCGCGCGCAAAATCAGGAACGCGTCTCTATCGAGGGTCATTAATCCGGAGCACCAGTTTTCGGCAGCCCCGGAATCCCCGAGGGCGCTGCTGGATAAAATTGCGCGCGAAATGCAGTTTTTCTTCTCGATTTCAGACGTGGGCCTGCTGCTTCGAGATCCGCAGGATGGTGGATTGCTATGCCTTTACCAGATTAGCCACGCGGTTCCGGTGAGCAAATTCTCAGTCGAGAATAACAATAGCCAGCTCACCCGCAGCTTCGTCGAACGAAGTCAGCTGTGGATCGAGCCCGAAATTCCAGATTACAAGAAATCACCCATTTCCGACCGCCAGATTATCCGCCGACTGAATCATGACATCGCACTGAGTTTTCCGCTCCGGCATGAGAAAAACACGCTTGGGACAGTCGTTATCGGTTGTCACAAAACTCAGAAAAACAACCTGGAAAAACTTTCGGACGTCATCTCGAGTTATCTCGAAAACGTTGCCGAGACCTGGTCGATCGCCAACCAGGAAGCGGAGGAGTTGCCGCCAGAGGAAAGCGTTCAAAACGATATCGATAAACTGATCCATGAGATCAGCAACCCGTTGAGCGTCATCGGCAACTATATCGACATCCTGAAGGTTAACGCGCAGGAGGAAGGCGCCGAAAACAACAAGGAAATCGAGATACTACAGGAAGAACTGCAGCGCATTCGCAACATCGTCTGGAACTTCAAGGACGAAAAGTACGCGGGCGCGCAGGCGGTTCATCTGAATGCAGAACTGGAAAATTGTATCCCGCTGTATGTAAAATCCACCTGTGGCGGCAAAGAGGTTCAAATCATGTGGAGCCTCGATAGCACAGAAGCCGAGATTCAGATCACCCAGGATGCTTTTCGGCAGATTGTTCTGAACCTGGTAAAAAATGCAGTCGAGGCCCAGACTAGCGATGCCGCAATCATGGTTGCCAGCCATCATTTCGCGAATCTCGATGGCAGGCTTTACGCGCAGTTCTCGATTTCGGATCGAGGCGGGGGCATTGACGAAAAAACCTTGCGAAACCTGTTTACACCTCTGACCAGCGATAAACAGGGCGCCGGCCGGGGCCTTGGCCTTTCGGTAGTAGCCGAAATTTTAAAGAGCTTCGACGGCCAGATTAAGTATATGGAGAACGAGGTCGGGGGCGCTTTGTTCGAAATCCTGATCCCCCTGGCAGATAACCAGCAGGCCGGTGAATTATAAGCATGGATAACTCATTGATTAGTTCCGATGAAAATCCCCCTCAATCCCAACAAGCGATCTCGTTTCTGGTGGTGGACGACGACGCTCGCGCCCGCAAAAGCCTGGTAGCGCTGCTAAACCGGCAATGGCCCGATATTACCGAGGCCGAGGATGGCGAAGAAGCCATATCGCTGATTCAGCAACGGCAATTCAACCTGATCATACTCGACCTCAACATGCCGAAGAAATCCGGCGACCAGGTATTAACCTTCATCCGGGAAAAGAAAATACAGACCACCGTGATCGTCATCAGCGGTGAAACCTCGATCAACAAGGTCACCGAGGCGGTGCGCCTCGGCGCCTACGATATTTTTCGCAAGCCCTACAGTTTCGACGAGCTGGAGCATTCCATTCGCAACGCGCTGGACAAGCTCCTGATCGAGGACGAAAAAGCCCAGATTCAGAAACGGCTAGAACACTCGGAACAGCTCCATCGTTACATGGTAAACAATTCGCCCGATCTGATTTACATCCTGAATCTGAAGGGCGAGTTCAGTTTCGTAAACAATAGCGTCAAGCGGCTGCTCGGCTACGACCGAGACGATCTAATCGGCAAACACTACAGCGAAATTATCGCCGACGAAGACCGCATGAAAGCCGAGTACCTGTTCAACGAGCGTCGGCGGGAAAGCCGCAGCAATCGCACCGTCGAGCTCGGTCTGAAATGTAATGCCGCCAATTCGTCGAAACCATTCCAGACCTCGGTCTGCCCGATAGAGCTCAAATCGATGGGAATTTACTCGGTCGACTCGAAGGGTTCGAAAAAGGTCAGTACCTACCAGGGTACCTACGGTGTCGCACGCGATATTTCCAGTCGCAAGAAGGCGGAGAAACTGATTACCTACCAGGCCTACCACGACCTGCTCACCAAATTGCCGAATCGGGCCATGCTGCTGGACCGGCTGGACCTGGCGGTAAAGCAGGCGGCTCGAACCGGCCAGACCTTGATCGTCATGTTTCTCGACCTGGATCGCTTCAAGCTGATCAACGACAGTTTCGGCCACGTGGTTGGCGATCAACTACTGGTCGAGGTTGCCGACAGACTCAAGGCCGAGATCAGGACGGGCGACACCCTGGCCCGGCTCGGTGGCGACGAATTCATGTTACTATTGCCGCAACCCACCACCCGGCTCCAGGCCGAAAGCGTCGCCCAGAAGCTCATCGCGAGCCTGCAGCAACCCTTCTATCTGCGCGGCAAGGAAGTCTACGTCAACGTCAGTATCGGAATCGCGGTGTTTCCCGACGATTCGAACGATATCAATACATTGATCAAGAACGCCGACATGGCGATGTACGAGGTCAAGGCCACCGGCAAGAACGGCTACACCTTTTATGACGATAAGCTGGAGCACGCGGCGGCGGAAAAGATTTCGATCGAGAGCGGACTCAGGAAAGCACTCAAGAACGACGAACTGGAAATTTACTACCAGCCGCAACTGGATGTAACAACCCGTCGCATCGTGGGAGTCGAGGCCCTGTTGCGATGGAACCATCCGGAGTTCGGACTGGTCGAGCCCAACTATTTTATCGAGCACGCCGAGGAATCCCGCATTATCGAGCAACTCAGCGAATGGGTGCTGCACCGCGTCGCCACCGACCTGTTCGGCAACGAGGATTTCCTGGCGAGCGGTATCAAGGTCAGCATTAATTTATCGGCTTCCGATATTCGAAATAAGAAGTTCCCGGAAAACCTGGTGGCGCTAACCCAGCACTACGGCATCGAGCCGAAACGACTGGAAATCGAAATTACCGAAAACATGTTCATGAGCGATATCCAGGCCTGCACCCATAAACTGCAGGTGCTGTCCAACAAGGGAATTTCGATCGCTATCGATGATTTTGGAACCGGTTATTCGTCGCTCAACTACCTGCGGGAACTGCCGGTCCATGCGGTCAAAATCGACTATTCCTTTGTTTCCGAAATCGAGCATTCGGAAAAAGGCGCGGCCCTGGTGGCGGCCATCGTCGGTATGGCCCAGGGACTCGGCATCGATATCGTTGCCGAGGGCGTCGAAAACGTCAACCAGTCCGATTACCTGGAGGGGCTCGGCTGCCACATTATGCAGGGTTATCTTTTCAGCAGACCCGTAGCGGTAACCGATTTCCTCGGCAGGGTAGTAACCCAGAAGGAAAGCTATTCCAGTCTTTCAAACGCCTGACCCGAGAGCTTCGGGATTTTGAGTTCCGCGCTTACCTCGTTTCCGGTTTTCGCGCCCCGTTAAAACTTTGATTCCCACCCACGGGGAATATCGAACCGCTCCGCGCCAGTTTCCGAAATATTGCTCAAATAGCAGCTACACTCATTGCAAAGCAAGCGATGATTAATAACAGGGAACGCGCGTTCGATTAACCGCAACTCAGCTGCATGAAAGTATTACAAAGCCTTTTTCCGATTATGATCCTGTTACTGGGGTCCTTATACGGTTACCAGAAGTATGATCAGTTGCCGGAGTCGGCGACCATTGGGATTACTTACCTGACGCATATGCTGGCGCTGATCGTAGCCGGTTTGAGTATTCGCTTCAGCCGCAGCTCGTTGTTCTTCTATATCCTGCTAGTGGTCATAACGAACCTGGTTTTGCGGTTCGGCTGGGCTGGCGACGAGCTTGGCTATGGCTTGCTGTCCGCTTTCGTACCGCTGCTGCTCGTCGTACTAACACTGCTTCCCGACCGCGGGATTATCAGCGTCAAGGCAATTCCCGCTTACGCGATTTTGCTATTGGTCAGCGTGCTTCCGACCGTCGTCGTGATGACGTCGCCCGCCTGGACAACACAGCTCGTGCTGAGCGACTGGTTGCCGCCGCAATATTTCGACTGGACAAGCCAATCGCAATCCGTGCTGATCGTGTCTTTCGCGGCATTGTACGTGATGCTGACGCTTAGCATTCTGAATCCCTCGCTGCACGTCTCCGCCGGTTTCGGGGTGTTGTTCATGCTCGTCATTCAGCTGCATTTCGGCGACCGGGGCGGCAGCCTGAACGTATTCACCAGCGCCGCACTGTTGATGTGCCTGTATGCAATCATGCAGGAAACCTGGCGCATGGCTTACATCGACGAGTTAACCGGGTTGCCGGGAAGGCGCGCGCTGCGCGAAAAGTTTCAGAAAATAAGCGGTTCCTATACCGTCGCGATGCTGGATGTCGACCATTTCAAAAAGTTTAACGACACCTTCGGACACGATGCGGGGGACGCGGTGTTGCGCATGATCGCGTCGAAAATGACCCGGGTAACGGGTGGTGGCCTGCCCTATCGTTACGGCGGCGAAGAGTTTTCCATCGTATTTACCGGCAAGGGGTCGCGCGAATCGGTGCGCCACCTCGAAGCTCTGCGCGAAGAGATTGCGAACAAGCCCTTTATCATCCGGCGAATCGGCCGCAGAGCCAACGACAATCGCACCGCACCCGTCGAAAACAATTCCGTCCAGGTTACCGTCTCCATCGGCTTTGCGGATTCGATCGGCAAGGAATCCACGCCCTGGGACATACTGAAACGAGCAGACCAGGCTCTCTATCGCGCCAAGGGCAAAGGTCGTAACTGCGTCAGCGAGTGATGGCAGTACGATTTACAGTATCTCGACAGCACAATTTCGCAGCACCCTGCGGACTTCACCAGATCTATAATTTCGCGCTCCCAGGCTATTTATCCGAGGGTGTTTTCGGTTAATCTGCACGCACCGCAACTAACCGCAGAATAACAAACTTTATGACCAGGGATTCACGTTACGACGTCTTGTTCGAACCCGTCAAGATCGGTCCGGTAACGGCAAGAAACCGCTTCTACCAGGTGCCGCATTGCACCGGCCTGGGTTGGTTGCGACCGCGCATGGTTGCAGCATTGCGCGGCATCAAAGCCGAGGGGGGCTGGAGCGTCGTCTGTACCGAGTATTGCTCGATACATCCTGCCTCCGACGACCTGCCCCACCCCTACGCATCGCTCTGGGACCAGGGCGATATCCGGGCGCATTCGCTCATGACCGAGCAGGTGCACGAGCACGGATCGCTCGCCGGCGCCGAACTCTGGGTCGGCGGTTCCCGCAGCACCAACCTGTTTTCCAACGAGGTCGCGATGGACGTGGCCAATATGCCCAACGCCATCGGCATCCCCTACCAGGCGCGCGCGATGGACAAGTCCGACATCCGCGAACTGCGTCGCTGGCACCGCAACGCAGCGCTGCGCGCCCGGGACGCCGGTTTCGATATCGTCTACGTCTACGCTACGCACCATTACCTGCTGGCGCATTTCCTGTCGGCGCAAACCAATTCCCGCAGCGACGAATACGGCGGGTCGCTGGAAAACCGCGTGCGGCTGGTGCGCGAGCTGATCGAGGAAACCAAGGACGCGGTCGGTGATCGCTGCGCGGTCGCGGTGCGTTTTGCCGCCGACGACAGCATTGGCGAGGACGGGCAACCGGTGGTTGGCGAACGCCGCGACATGCTCGAAATGCTGGCAGAGCTGCCGGATCTGTGGGACATCAATATCCAGGACTATTCGCGCGAAATGGGGACTTCGCGCTTCGTCAAGGAAGCTTCGCTCGAAGCCTACATGTCCTGGATCAAGTCGGTCACCAGCAAACCCGTGGTAACGGTAGGGCGGTTTACCTCTCCCGACATCATGGTTTCTCAGGTCAAGCGCGGCATCGTCGATTTTATTGGCGCCGCGCGCCCGTCGATCGCGGATCCGTTTCTGCCGAGCAAGATCGAGCAGGGGCGCATCGATGAAATCCGCGAATGCATCGGTTGCAACATCTGCTACACCGGTGACAGTACTGGCACCCCGATTCGCTGCACCCAGAACCCGACCATCAGCGAAGAGTGGCGACGCGGCTGGCATCCGGAAAAGATTGCAGCGCGCGGCTCGGATTCCAGCGTGATCGTCATCGGCGGCGGCCCGGCCGGTCTCGAGGCAAGCCGGGCGCTCGGCCGGCGCGGTTACCACGTGATGCTGGCCGAAGCCGAGCACAGCCTCGGCGGCCGGATCAGCCGCGAATCGGCGCTGCCGGGACTTGGCGAATGGGCGCGGGTGCGCAACTACCGCGTGCACGAAATTCAGAACATGCCTAACGTCGACGTCTACTTCGATAACCGGATGGATGCCGAGCATGTTCTCGCGGTCGAAGCCAACCACATTGTTATCGCCACCGGCGCCAGCTGGCTCGCCGACGGGCGCGGGTTATACAATCAGCGGCCACTCGACGAGCTGGGCCCGCCGCAACAGGTATTTACGCCTGACGACATCATGGCCGGGCGCCTGCCCGAGGGTCCGACCCTGATCTACGACGACGATCACTACTACCTGGGCAACGTCATCGCCGAACTGTTGTGCGGGAAAAATATCCCGGTAACGCTGGTAACCCCCGAGACGATCGTTTCGGCCTGGGGTGGCAAAACCGGTGAACAGGGTCGCGTACAGCGCCGCATGCTGGAGCTGGGAGTCGATATCGTTACCTCGCACGCGCTGAAGGCCTTCGACGGACAGGCGGCGGAGATCGAATGCACCTACAGCGGCAACCGCAGGCGCATCGAAGCCGCAGCCGTGGTGAGCATCACCCTGCGCGCTCCCGACGACAGCCTCTACCACGAACTGCAGCAGGCGATCGATAGCGGAGACACATATCCACCCGACTCGGTGACGCGAATCGGCGACTGCCTTACGCCGACGATCATCGCCGGCGCGATATTTTCCGGCCACCGCTACGCTCGCGAACTCGACACCGAGGTAGACCCGGACAATCGCATGAAATACGACCGGATCTTTTACGACGACGTTTAATTCCGGTTCACGCGTTTACCGCTTAATGTCTAAGCCATGAAGCATAGCGGGGCCATAGTGGATCAGGCATCGCAATCGACCCGCACATCGTTCGACAGCGGTATCGACTGGCACAGCAGGATATAACCCCGCTCGAGGTCGTGCCGGGAAAGAAAGTTGTTTTGTCGCATTTCCACCTCACCGGCAACTTTTAGAACCATGCATGTTCCGCAGTGCCCTTCCCGGCACTGGAACGCAGGATCGAGATCGGCGTCGATAATGCAATCCAGCAGCGCCGCGCCCGGTCGATAATCCACCCGATGCTCGACGCCGTCGAGCGCGACACGGAAGCTTTTAACATCGTTACTATTCAATGGTGAGGTACTCATTAGACTAATCCAGCGGTGGACTTGGCGCCCGGCGGACGTTAATAATAACGGATGAGCAGTCTATCGGCTTCAATAAAGATGACGTCTCATTGGCCCGCGATATTCCAATCGCGACGCGAAACAAGGTGCCCGCAGGCTTCGAAGCGAAGCTAAAAGACAGCCTGTTACGACACCCGACCAGGAGTATAAAACACCGAATGGCACGAGACTCTCGCTATGATGTCCTGTTCGAGCCAGTAAAAATCGGGCCGGTTACGGCCAGGAATCGATTCTACCAGGCGCCCCATTGCAACGGCATGGGCCGTACCTTCCCTTCCAGCATGGCAGCCATGCGCGGCGTCAAGGCCGAGGGCGGCTGGGCCGTGGTATCGACCGAGCAGATCGACATCCATCCGTCGAGCGACTTTACCCCCGCAACCGAATGCCGGCTGTGGTCGGACCGGGACATACCCTATCTGGCGCGCATGTGTGACGCGGTGCACGAGCACGGCGCACTGGCGTCGGCCGAGCTGGTGCACAATGGCAAATGGGCCGGCAACCTTTACAGCCGGGAAGTTCCGCTGTTCCCGAGCCACATGCCGGTACCGACCCACAATTTTCCGCTGCAGGCACGTGCCATGAACAAGGCCGATATTCGTGCCTACCGCCGCTGGCACCTGGACGCCGTCAAACGGGCAAAAAAAGCCGGCTTTGACATCATCTGCTGCTACGCCGCGCACAACCTGTCGCTGGCCGGCATGTTTATGCTGCCGCGTTATAATTTTCGCAGCGACGAGTATGGCGGCAGTCTCGAAAACCGGGTGCGGCTGTTCCGCGAGATTATCGAGGACACGAAGGAAGCCGTGGGCGACACCATGGGGGTCGTGGTGCGCTTCGCGGTAGACGAGTTGCGGGGTGCCGATGGGATAGAAGCCCATAAGGAAGGCCGCGAAATCATCGAAATGCTGGCCGAGTTGCCCGATCTATGGGACGTCAACGTCGCCGAATGGCACAACGACAGCATGACCAGCCGCTTCGCCGACGAAGGTTACCAGGAACACTTCATCGAGTTCGTCAAACAGGTAACCACCAAGCCGGTGGTCGCGGTAGGCCGCTACACGACGCCCGATCGCATGGTGTCACTGGTCAACCGGGGCGTCGTCGACATGATCGGCGCGGCGCGGCCGTCGATCGCCGATCCGTTCCTGCCGAAAAAAATCGAGGAAGGCCGAATCGAGGATATACGCGAATGCATTGGCTGTAACATCTGCGTCGCCTGGGACAACATGATCGCGCCGATGCGCTGTACTCAGAATCCGACCAAGAGCGAGGAATGGCGTCGCGGCTGGCACCCGGAACGCATCGCGCCCAGGGCCGTCGACGGTATGCTGCTGGTGGTTGGCGCGGGGCCGGCCGGGCTCGAAGCCGCGCTCGCCGCCGGGCGCCGTGGCCATGACGTGATACTGGCCGACGCCGCCGCAGAGCTGGGCGGACGCGTGACCCGCGAAAGCCGCCTGCCGGGCCTGGCCGCCTGGGCCCGGGTCAGGGATTATCGAACCTACCAGATTTCCCAAATGGCTAACGTCGAGGTGTATAAATCCAGCCTGCTCGACGCAGACCAGATTCTCGAGTTCGGCGCCGCGCATGTCGCCATCGCGACCGGCGCGCGCTGGCGCCGCGACGGCTACGGACGCCAACACCAGTTTCCGATCGCCGGCACCGACGGCGACAACCTGCTGACACCTGACGATATCATGGCCGGCACCAGTCCGCGGGGCAGCGTGCTGGTTTACGATGACGATCACTACTACATGGGCTCGGTCATCGCCGAGCAACTGGTGGCGGACGGCTGCCAGGTGACGCTGGTAACGCCGGATGCACGGGTCGCGTCCTGGACCGACTACAGCCTGGAACAGCACCGAATTCAGACGCGCCTGCTGGAGCTCGGAGTCGACATCGTCACCAGCCACGAACTGCAGGAAATCACCGACGACAGCGCCGCTGTGAGCTGCGTTTACTCCGGTAAATCGCGGCTGCTAGCGGTATCATCGGTGGTCATGGTGACATCGCGCTTGCCCGACGACAGCCTGTACCAGGAGCTCGCGGCCACCCCGGATCGTCTGCGCGCGGCCGGTATCGAGACCTTTAAGCCGATTGGTGATTGCCACGGACCCGCGACCATCGCCGCCGCGGTTTACGAGGGTCACCGCTTTGCCCGCGAACTCGGCGAACCGGTCGACGAGATCCCGTTCCGCCGCGAGATCACCGAGCTTGCCCCCGGCTTCGAGCTGCCCTGATACCGCGCGCCATTCCCCGCGCCAGCGGAAATGACGCAGGATCTGGATTGCGTTAGCTCAATTCGCCGCGCGCGGGGTAGTCTTTTTCGAGGGCGAACTTGAGGCCACCGATGATTTCGCGAAAATGCGGGCGCGCGAACGGCATGGTGCTGATCTGCGCCCAGTAGAGCGTGTTGTCCGGGCGCACGATGAAGATGCCGGGCTCGTTGAACTCGGCGGGTTCCTCGATGCCGATCGATGTCATACCGCGGCTCGCGGAGCGATGCAGCCCCCAGTCGCGGCACTGCTCGACGCTGACGCCGTAACCGATATTGAGATTACTCAACTGCCAGTCCTGTCGCGCCTGCGCGGCACGTTCCTGCGTATCGGTGCTCAACACGAGCACGGAAACTCCAATGTCGGCAAAGTCGGAGGCAAGCTTATCCAGCTCACCGATATACTTGGTGCAGATCGGGCAATGCAGCCCGCGATAGAACACGACCATGGTGAAATTCTCGGGACTCTGATCGGCCAGCGACCAGGGGCCGTCCAGAGTTTCGACCTCCAGGGCCGGTACCGGTTGGCGGGGTTTTAATACGTTCACAGCACGCTCCATTTGTCGATTTATTGTAAGCGTGAACCATACCTAAAAAGGGCTCGATCTGCATGGTTAAATTCGAAATCAGCCCGCCTTGCTTAGTTGATACGCGTCAAGGAGCCCGTAACGGGTCGATGTTAATGTCCATCCGATAACAATAGCGGGATACTGGCATGTCCGACTCCGAAAGCACGCATCTGATCGAGCTGGATATCAGCGAGCCGATCTGGGAAAGTTTTTTCACGGTTTTCCCGCTCGTCATCGTCGGCAGCCGCGAGGCAGATGGCCGCGACGATCTCGCGCCCAAGCATCTCGCGATCCCGATGAGCTGGCAGAATCACTTCGGCTTCGTCTGCACACCGCGCCACAACACTTATCAGAACATTCAGCGCGACAAGGAGTTTGCCGTAACCTACATGCGACCCTCGCAAACCGTGCTCGCAAGCCTGGCCGCGAGCCCGCGCTGCGACGACGGCAGCAAACCGATTACCGAGGCCATGCCGACCTTCGCCGCGCAATCGGTCAAGGCCTCGTTCATCCAGGACGGTTACCTGTTCCTCGAATGCGAACTGGAACAGATCGTCGATAATCTCGGCGATAATTCGCTGATCATCGGCCGCATCGTCAGCGCGCGCGTGGCCGAGGACGCGCTGCGCACCTCTGACCGCGACGACGAAGACCTGGTCTATACCGCTCCCCTGCTGGCTTACCTGTACCCGGGACGTTTCGCCGAGATCAAGAACAGCAACAAGCTGCCGTTTCCCGCAGGCTTCAAAAGGTAGACCCGACGATGGGCGAAAAACAGGAAGTACTGGCTCACCTGCGCACGCAGCAGGACTCGATGACGGCGCTGCTCAAGGACCTGGTGCTAATGGAAACGCCGTCCACCGAGCCCGCGGCCCAGGCCCAGATACGCGAGCGCCTGAAGGCCGAGTTCGAGGAAATCGATTACCGCGTCAACCTGATCCCCGGACGCAATTCCGGCGGGCATATCTATGCCTCGGCGAAGTACCGTGGCCGGCAACAACCCGCGCAACTAATGCTCGGGCATTGCGACACGGTATGGCCGATCGGCACGCTGCAGAGCATGCCGCTGCTGATGGAAGCGAGTACCCTGAGCGGGCCCGGGGTCTACGACATGAAGGCCGGGCTAGTGGAAATGATTTACGCGCTTCGAACCATCGAGTCGCTCGGTCTCAGACCCAGCGTCGCGCCGCTGTGCTTTATCAATTCCGACGAAGAGATCGGCAGCCGCGAATCCACCCGCTACGTGCGCGCGCTGGCGCAGCGCGTCGATCGCTGCATGGTGCTCGAGCCATCGCTCGGCCCCAGCGGCAAATACAAGACCGCGCGCAAGGGCGTCGGCCGCTTCGAGGTCACCGTACAGGGCAAGGCTGCGCATGCCGGACTGGATCCGGGCGCCGGCGCCAGCGCCATTCTCGAACTGTCGCACGTGATCCAGAAACTGTTCGAGTTGAATGACCCGGAACGCGGCACCTCGGTCAACGTCGGCGTCATCGACGGCGGCATCCGGCCTAACATGGTCGCTCCGCAGAGCCGTGCGATCATCGACGTCAGGGTGCAGACCCAGGCCGATGCCGAGCGTATCGAAACCGCGATTCACAGCCTCGAGGCCGAAACCGAGGGTGTCATACTGACCATCGAAGGCGCCATCGGCCGGCCTCCGATGGAGCGCACCGAAAGCAATCAACAGCTCTGGCGGGTGGCGCAACAACTGGCCGAAGATCTCGACCTTGATCTCGACCAGGGCACGGCCGGCGGCGGTTCCGACGGCAACACCACCAGCCTCTATACCGCCACGCTAGACGGTATGGGCGCGGTCGGCGACGGCGCCCACGCCCATCACGAACATATCAATATCGACCTGCTGCCCGAACGCTGCGCCCTGCTGACCCTGCTGCTGCTGGCGCCTCCATTAAAAAGCTGATTCGAGGAGCCCAGGCATGATTCGTCCATTTCTTGCATCTGTTACCCGAATTTCCGACCTGACACCGGACAACTTCACGACAACACCGTTGCCGCGCGAACAATGGGACACCGGTGACTACGTCGTCGGCAAGGTGCTCGATCCGCGCGGTCAAATGAAAGCAATCGAGCTTCCCGGCGGGCGCATGATAGAAGTAATGGAAGACGACCTCGTGGTCGGCGCCTTCGGTACACGAGTCGCAACCCTGGAGGCCGTCGGCGACTGGCGCTCGATCGACGAGTCGGGTGATTTTAACGCGCTCACGGCCGCCGGCCTGTTCGGGAAAACCACGTCGCTGTCGCCCTTCCTGTCATCGCCGATGCCGCTGCGCTACCAGGGACACGTCATGCGCAACGAAGAAAAAGTAACCATGCAGGGCAGCCTGCCGAAGATCGACCAGATGGCATTCGATACGCCGGTGGTACTGATCGTCGGCACCTCGATGTCGGCCGGTAAAACCATGTCCGGCCGGGTCATCGTGCACCTGCTATCGCAAATGGGGCTCAAAGTCGTCGGCGCCAAACTGACCGGCGCCGCTCGCTACCGCGACATGCTCAGTTTTGCCGATGCGGGCGCCAGCGCAATTTTCGATTTCGTCGACGCCGGGCTGCCCTCTTCGGCGGTGGACGAGGACAGGTACCGCAAGACGCTGCCCTATTTGCTATCGCTTATCTCAAGGGAAAAGCCGGATGTCGTGGTGGCCGAGGCCGGCGCCTCGCCGCTGGAGCCCTACAACGGCGCAATCGCCAAGGAAATGATTCGCGACCACGTCAAGTTCAAGCTGCTATGCGCGCAGGATCCTTACGCCGTGGTGGGCGTGCAGCACGCCTTCCAGCGCTCACCCGACCTGGTGGCCGGCGGCGCCGCCAACACCGACGCCGCGATCGCCCTGGTCAAGAAGCTGGCCGGACTGCAAGCGCTCAACCTGATGGACCCGGCGAGTCACGATCAGCTCGCGCAAATGCTGCGCCAGGCGCTCGATTTGTAATCCCCCCCCGCTCACGGCAGGCCGCAAACTTCGGGCTATCCGTTTAGTTTAAGATTAAATACACTAGCGGCCTGAGAACAACTGTCTGATCGAGTATCCGTTTGAATTCCAAGACCCGAATAGCGGTGGTTGGCGCCGGCGTCGTTGGCCTGAGTTGCGCCCTGTGGCTGCAGCGTAAAGGCTTCGAAGTTATCCTGATCGATCCTGACGATCCGGGCGCCGGCACCTCGTCCGGTAACGCCTGCACCATCGCCGAGTACGGCTGCATCCCGGTCAACAGCCCGGATCTGTTCAGGCGCCTGCCGTCGCTGTTGTTTTCCTCGGACAGCCCGCTGAGCATGGACCTCGGCTACGTGCTGTCGCATCCCGCGTGGATGATCGAGTTCCTGTTGAATTGCCGCGAACACAAGGTGGACCGAATCATCCGCCTGCTCGGCAAGTTACTGGCAAAAGTCTACGACGGGCTCGACCCGCTAATCGAGATGGCCAACGCGCGCGACCTGCTGGCGCAGCGGGGTTTCATGCACGTCTATCGCGACCAGCGAGAATTCGAAGCCGCGAAATCGTCGAACCAGAAACGACGCGCGCAGGGTTCGAGCTTCGTCGAACTCGAGCGCGGCGATATCGAAGAGCTCGAGCCCAATCTCAAGTTTCCATTCCAGCGCGGCCTGTTGTTCGACAGCATCAGTCACGTACTCGATCCACTGGCGCTAAGCCAGCGTTACTTCGAGTGCTTTCAGCAAAACGAGGGGCAATACCTGCGCCAGCGCGCGCTCGAGGTTGTCCATGGTGAGGGATCGGTGCAGATCAGGCTCGATAACGGCTCCAGCATCGAGGCCGAACGCGTCGTCATAGCCGCGGGCGCATTCTCGAAGTCGATCGAAGGTATCCCGACGAAACTGCTGAAGCTCGATACCGAGCGCGGCTACCACGTGCAGTACAGCAACATGCAGCACCTGTTGAAGCGGCCGGTCAGCTGGCATCACGCCGGTTTTTACGCGACCCCGATGAACCGCGGGCTGCGCTTCGCCGGTACCGTCGAAATCGCGGGTTACCGCAAGCCAATGAACCCCCGTATTATCGACTACCTGACGCGCAAATCACGTGAAATGCTCGAGCTACCCGAGAAACCCGACCAGGAGTGGCTTGGCTTTCGCCCTACTTGCCCCGACGCCCTGCCGGTGATCGGTTTCAGCACCGTGTCGGAATTTATCATCTATGCGTTTGGCCACCACCACCTCGGGCTGACGCTGTCCGGGATCACCGGCAAGCTGGTCGCCGAACTGGCAAACGGCGAGGATCCAAGCCACAATATAACCCCGTTCAGCCCACGAAGATTTTTATAGGAATGAGGTTTGACGATAAAAGCGTAGTAATCACCGGAGGGGTCGGAGGTATCGGCCAGGCGCTGGTCGAACTGTTTGCCGCCGAGGGCGCAAACGTACTGTTCTCGGACCGCAGCGAGGAAGATTGCGGAGATCTCAGCGAAGCACTCAAGCGCAAGGGCCTCGACACCCATTACCTGGCGGGCGACCTGCGCCAGAAAAACTATTGCGAAGCACTCATCGCCGAGGCGGTGGCCACCCATGGCGGTGTCGATATTCTGATCAATAATGCCGGCATCATTCCGCGCGGCACTATTCTCGAGACCACCGACGACATGTGGTTCAGCGCGCTCGACGTCAACCTGACCGCCGTGTTTTACCTGTGCCGCGCCGCGATTCCGCAGATGCAGAAAGCCGGCGGCGGCGCCATCGTCAACACCTCTTCGACCTGGGGCATTTACCCGGGACCCGGCCACATCGCCTACTGCACCAGTAAGGCCGCGCTGGCCGCGCTGACCAAAAGCCTGGGGCGAGATCACGCCCCCGACGGCATCCGCGTCAACGCGGTCTGCCCCAACGAGGTCAACACCCCGATGCTGCGTAGCGGTTTCATCGCCCGCGGCATCGACCCGACCAACGCGATCGAGGAGCTCGCAAAAACCGTGCCGCTGGGGCACATCGCCGAACCCGCGGAAATCGCCGACGTCATCGCTTTCCTGGCCTCGAACGACGCACGATATGTCTGCGGCGAAACGGTCGAGGTCAGCGGCGCCAAGCCGGTTTACGGCTAGCGGATGGGTAGCCTCGCGGGCAAGGTCGCCGTCGTCACCGGGGGTGGCCAGGGCATCGGCCTCGGTATCAGCCAGGCGATGCTTGCGGCCGGCGCGCAAGTATTGGTAGCGCAACGCAGTCCGTTACCCGAAACCCTGGCCGGGGCGAACTGGGTCGAGACCGATCTGTCGCAGCCCGACAGCTATGCCACCATCGCCGCGGCCGCGGAAGCGCAGCACGCAGGCATCGATATCCTGGTGAACAACGCCGGGTTCATGTTCGAAAAGACTATCGACGAGATGCAGCTGGACGACTGGAACCGGATGCTCGCGGTTAATTTGACGGCGCCGCTGTTCCTGAGCAAGGCGCTGTTACCACTGCTGCGCCACAACGGCGGCGGCAGCATCGTTCATATCGGCTCGATCGAGGGCCTCGCGGCAAACCCGGAGCACGCCGCCTACTGCGCGAGCAAAGGCGGGGTGCACGCGCTCACGAGGGCCATGGCGGTCGATCTCGGCAAGGACGGGATTCGGGTCAACGCAATCGCCCCAGGCTGGATTCGATCGGCTTTGAGCGATGACTACATCAATGCGCAGCAGAACCCCGATGCGGCCTGGCAGGGCCTGTACCAGATGCACCCATCGGGTCGCATCGGTGAACCGGCCGATGTCGGCAAGCTCGCGGTTTATCTCGCTGGCGACGACTCCGAATTCATTACCGGGCAGGTCATCGTCATCGACGGCGGCCGAACCAGCAAGCTCCCCCTGCCGTTCTAACCATCTCTGTTGCGACCTGCGACCGAAACCGCCGCCACGCATCCGTCGTGATTGCAGGATGCCCACAAGTCCTGTTTAATAGAGCCCGATAACAAACCGCCCGTCAAAGCGGTGATAAATCAATAACACCAAATCACTGGAGGAGTTCATGAAACAACCAATCAAATCCCTGATTACCTGCGCCAGCGCCGCGGCCTTGATTATGGCCAGCAGCGCGAGCCTTGCGGCTGGCCACATGTGTACCAACGATACCTGGAACAAGGTAATGCAACGCGGCAAGATGGTGGTCGGCGTTAAGGCCGACTACAAGCCCTGGGGCTTTCGTGACACCAGCGGTAAGATCGTGGGTATGGAGGCCGACATGGCGCAGATTGCCGCCGATGCCATGGGCGTCGATCTGGAGCTGGTCGCGGTGCAGTCTTCGAACCGCATGCAGTTTCTCGAAAACGGCAAGATCGACCTGATGATCGCTACCATGTCGGACCGCCCCGACCGACGCAAGATCGTCGGTATCGTGCAGCCCAACTACTACACTTCGGGCACCAACGTCATGTCACCCAAGGCGGTCAAAATCAGCAAGTGGGAAGACCTGCGTGGTAAGCCGGTCTGCGGCAAGCAGGGCGCTTTCTACAACAAGGTAGTGGCTGACCGCTACGGCGCCAAGATAATCGCCTTCACCGGTAACGCCGAGGCCAAGCAGGCGCTGCGCGACAAGAAGTGCATCGCCTGGGTCTACGACGACTCCTCGATCATGTCGGACCTGTCGTCAGGCAACTACGACAATATGGAAATGCCGTTGAACAGTGAAGACGATAATCCCTGGGGCCTCGCGGTGCCGCTGGCTGAAAAGGATTGCATCTTCGGTAACTTCATGTCGGGGCTAACCTACAACATGCACCAGTCCGGCAAGCTGATCGAACTGGAAAAGAAATGGGGCATCCAGGCCACGCAGTACCTGCAGGATCAGCAAAAGCGTTTCGCCGACTGGGTTCAATAGACCGGTTTAGTCCTTGCTAATCGGCCAGCCGGGATCAATCCGGCTGGCTGTTTCCTGAGCGTATCCAGTGAACGCGTTTCAGCAATATTTTTTCGACCTCGCGCAGCAGCACCCGAAGTGGAATTTCATCTATTTCTACGACCCGGTGCAAACCGAGCGCGTAATCGACGGGCTTTGGATGACGCTTCAGCTGTCCGTGATCTGCGTCATTTTTAGCGTCATCATCGGCGTGGTCGGCGCCTGGGTTCAGGGCGCTCATTCCAAAACGGTGCGCCTGTTAATGCAGGGCTACATACAATTCTTTCGCAATACCCCGCCGCTAGTGCAGTTAATGTTCTTCTATTTCGCGCTGGGCCAGTTTACACCGACCTACTCACCCGACGGCTGGCTCGAAGTGCCCATAATCTCCAATGTCGGCTGGGCGATTATTTCACTGTCGTTTTTCGCCGGCGCCTTCAACGTCGAAATTTTTCGGGCCGGTATCGAAGCGGTCCCTGAATCCACCCAGGAGGCGGCGGAGGCGCTCGGCATGAATCGCCTGCAGATTTACATTTATGTGGTGTTGCCGCTCGCTTTCCGCGTCACCCTGCCGGCGTTGAACAATAACCTGGTTAACCTGGTCAAGACGACAACCCAGGCGCTGGCTATCGCGGTGCCCGAGCTGCTTTACCAGATGATCAGCATCTATAACGACTACTCGACCGCGCAAAACGCCTGCATGCTATTCCTGTTCTTCGCCTATATCGTACTGGTGGGCATCCTCGTGTTCGGCATGCATCGCTGGGAGCGCGGGATGCGTATTCCGGGGTACGGCCAATGAAATCCGGCACCAGGAACAACACCGACCTGGCGGTGCTTAAGCCTTTTAATTACAGTCCGACCGGCAGCGTCCATGATTTACAGTTCAGCCGCTGGCTGGCCGAGTTCTCGCCACGCAGCCTGATTTTTTTCGTTTTCCTGTTCAGCCTGTGGCCCGGTTTTGCGCTGGCGCAAAGCAATTACAGCATGGCACAGGCGCTGGAGGCATTGTGGCGCTGGTTACCGTTTGTGGTTGGTCAGGGCTTTGTTCTTAACCTGGTGGTCAGTTTCCTGACGATGCTGATCGGCACCATCGCCGGAGTGTTACTGGGTCTCGGGCAGATATCGCCGCTGCGACCACTGGCGCGCAGTTGCTGGTTCGTCACCCAACTGTTTCGCAACTCGCCCTGGCTGGTACTGCTCTTTATCGTCATGCTAGCGTTTCCTTTCGAAATCGAGATCGGTGGCAGAGTGTTTCAGATCCCAGACTGGCTCAAGGCCGTGTTCGGACTGGCGCTACCGATCATGGCCAATATTTCCGAAATCGTGCGCGGTGCGATCCTGTCGGTGCCCACCGGGCAATGGGAGGCTGCCGATTCGCTGGCTTACTCGCGCCACCAGACCTTGTGGCTGGTAATCCTGCCTCAGTGCTTCAAGCGCATGATTCCGCCGTGGATGAACTGGTATGCGATCCTGACCATGGCCACGCCTTTGATCTCGCTGCTCGGCGTCGAGGAAATCATCACCCTGTCGCGCCAGGCGATGGAAGCTGAAGACAACCACCCCGAGCTGCTGGTGCCTTTCTTCGGTTTCGCGCTGGTGATCTTTTTCGCCTACTGCTACCCGATCGCGCGCTACACCCTGCGGCTGGAGAAGCGTTTTGCGATCAGACAGTAAACCCAACTGGAGCTTGCCTCATGAGCGATAACGATTGGACCCCGGACCAACCCCTGGTATCGATTCGCGACGTGCACAAATCCTTCGGAAATCTCGAGGTACTCAAGGGCGTGACGCTGGATGTTATGAAAGGCGAGGTGATTTGTATCATCGGGCCCTCGGGTTCGGGCAAGTCGACGCTGATTCGCTGCGTCAATGCGCTCAACACTATCGACAGCGGTTCGATCAAGGTCGAAGGCCAGGAAGTTCACGATCCCAATCTCGACAAGCTCGACCTGCGCAAGAAAGTCGGCATGGTATTCCAGCAATACAATCTGTTCCCGCACAAGACCGCGCTGGAAAACATCATGATGGCGCCGCTCAAGGTTTTGAAACAACCGCAGGCGGAAGTCGAGGAACGCGCCCATAAACTGATCAAACGAGTCAACCTGGGCGGCAAGGAAAACGCCTACCCGGGTGAGCTGTCTGGCGGGCAACAGCAACGTGTCGCGATCGCGCGATCGCTGGCGATGAATCCGGATGTCATGCTGTTCGACGAAGTGACTGCGGCGCTCGACCCGGAAACGGTTAACGAAGTATTGCTCGCGATCAAGGATCTAGCCCAGGACGGCATGACCTGCATCCTGGTCACCCACGAAATGGGCTTCGCCCGCGAGGTTGCCGATCACATTTACTTTACCGACCGCGGCGTCATCGTCGAACACGGCCCGCCCGCCACGTTTTTTACCGAGGCCAAAGACCCGCGCACCAAGGAATTCCTCAGTCAGATCCTTTAATCTGGATTAAAGCCTACACTAATGAGCTCCCTCGACGAGTTACCGGCTCATGCCTCCGTGGTAGTTATCGGTGGTGGTGTCATGGGTTGTTCTACTCTTTACCACCTGGCGAAAGCGGGTGTCAGCGATGCGATCCTGCTCGAGCGCAACGAACTGACTTCCGGCACCACCTGGCATTCGGCGGCCCAGGTGCGCGCACTGCGCAGCAGCAGGAACCTGACTGACCTGATCAAGTACTCGATTTCGCTCTACAGCACACTGGAACACGAAACCGGGCAGGCGACCGGCTGGATCAACAAGGGATCGCTGTCGATTGCAACCAATCCGCAGCGCCTCGAATTCATCAAGCGCCAGGAGGCGCTGGCACATCTTTACGGTGTCTCCGCCACCTCGATCTCGGTCGCCGAAGCGCGCGAACGCTGGCCATTGATGAATACCGATGACGTCATCGGCGCGGTCTGGTCACCCGACGACGGACGTGTTGGCCCTTCCGATCTATGCGCGGCACTCGTCAAGGGAGCGCGCACTCGCGGCGCAAAAATTTTCGAGCACACCGAGCTTACCGCGGTAAAAACCAGCAATAATAAAATTGTCGGCATCGAAACCAGCCGAGGTGAGATTCGCTGCGACGCGATCGCACTCTGCTCCGGATTGTGGAGCCGCGAAAACGCCGTGCTTGCGGCCGTCGAAGTTCCAGTCTGGCCTTGCGAGCATTTCTACCTGCTGACCAACCCGGTCGACGGTATCGAGGGTAACCTGCCGACCCTGTCCGATCACGACAGCCACCTGTATATCCGCGACGATTCGGGTGGACTGCTGGTGGGCTGTTTCGAGCCCGCCGGCAAACCGATAGATCCCGAGGTTATCGGTCACGATTTTGCCTTTCAATTACTGCCCGAGGACTGGGATCACTTCGAACCGATGCTGAACAACGCGCTGCACCGGCTGCCCTGCCTGGCGGATGCCGATGTGCGTATGCTGTTGAACGGCCCCGAAAGCTTCACTCCAGATGGATCCTTCCTGCTGGGGGAGAGTGCCGAAACGCAGCGATTTTTTCTGGGCTGCGGTATGAATTCGGTGGGCGTGGCTACCGGTGGTGGCGCGGGCATGGCGCTGGCGCACTGCATCATGCACGGGCACCCGCCCGCCGACCTGCACGAAGCCGACCCGAAGCGCTTCGCCGGCTGTTTCAACTCGGTTCAGGCATTGAGTGAGCGCGTACCCGAGATCCTGGGAACGCACTACGCAATCCATTACCCGGGCACCCAGTTAACCAGCGCGCGCAACCTGAAAACCATGCCACTACACAAAACATGGCAACAACACAAGGCTCACTTCGACCAGGTTTACGGTTGGGAACGCCCTCTCTTTTTCAACATGCGGCGCGAACCAGAACTCGGTTTCGGCAAACCCGAATGGTTCGAACAGGTGCGAGACGAAGTCGATGCCGCCCACTGCGGCGCTGCGATTTTCGACCAATCCAGCTTCGGCAAGATCGGCGTTTCCGGTCCCGACGCGGAGACTTTCCTGGACCGGGTTTGCGCCAACAACATGCGCCGCCATCCTGGATGCGCGATTTACACCGCAATGCTGAATGAACGCGGCGGGTACGAAAGCGACCTGACCGCGCTGCAGCTCGAACGCGATCGCTATCGCCTGTATGTCGGTACCAGCGCGATCAAACGCGACCTGGCCTGGCTGCGCCGGCATCTGCAGCGGCACGAACGGGTCGAGATCGAAGACCAGACCGATCGATTTGCGGTGCTCGCGCTGATGGGTCCCGAATCCGGTTCGATCATGACCCGACTGGCCGCAACCGAGGTCAACGAACTGGGCTATTTTCGTCACTGCCGCGCCCGGATTTGCGATGTCGAGGTCGACGCGGTACGCTTGTCCTACGTCGGCGAAGCGGGCTGGGAACTGACCTGTAAAGCGTCGCAGGCACATCAGCTCTTCAACAAACTGCACGCGGTGGGCGCCAAACCGGCGGGCGTATTCGCGCAAACCTCGATGCGGATAGAAAAACGCTTTCTCGCCTTCGGTCACGACCTCGATACCGATACCACTCCTTTTCAGGCCGGGCTCGAATTTACCCTGGACTGGGACAGCGATTTCATCGGTAAATCCGCGTTACTGGCGCAGCGTGAGCAGCAACCGGCCAGCCGGTTGGTCAGCATTGTGTTCGACGTTGCCGAGGCGCAACCGCTCGGCAACGAGCCGGTTTATCTCGGCGACCGGATTATCGGTAAAACGACCTCCGCCTCATTCTGTTACCGGGTTGGCAAACCGGTGGCAATTGCGCTGCTCGAATCCCCGGATCACGGGCAATTTGAAGGCCTCAAAGTTGACGTCGACATTGCAGGCCGTCAGAATGCCGGCACTGTTTCGACAATGCCTGCTTTTGATCCCGAGGGGCTCAGAATGCGCGCTGCAACCGGTTAATTAAATGAGTAACGTTTTTCCCCGCAACTGTAAGATCACCAACCCCCTCGCGGTACAGGGTGAGGGAGTTTACATAATCGACCGCACCGGCAAGCGCTACCTGGATGCTTCCGGCGGCGCCGCGGTTTCCTGTCTTGGACATGGCGATCCCAAGATTGTCGAAGCCATCACTAACCAGCTGGAACGTCTCGAGTTTGCGCATACCGGATTTTTCAGCAGCGTCCCGGCCGAGGCGCTGGCCGAGCTACTGATCAAGGAAGCGCCAGGGGACCTCGATCGGGTCTATTTCGTGTCAGGCGGCTCCGAGGCCGTCGAGGCCGCAATCAAACTCGCGCGCCAGTACTTCGTCGAGATCGGCCAGCCTTCGCGTCACCGCGTCATTTCGCGGCTGCAGTCTTATCACGGCAACACCCTGGGCGCGCTCGCGGCCGGCGGCAACCTGTGGCGGCGCGAAAAATTCAACCCGCTGATGATCGAAACCTCGCTTATCTCGCCCTGCTATGCCTACCGCGGACAGCACCAGGACGAGTCCGAGTTCGACTACGGTCAGCGCGTAGCGAACGAGCTCGAGACTGAGATACTCCGCCTCGGCGAAGCGGCAGTGATGGCGTTTATCGCGGAACCGGTGGTCGGCGCCACCCTGGGAGCGGTGCCCGCGGTGGAAGGCTATTTCAAGCGCGTGCGCGAAATCTGCGATCAATACGGAGTATTGCTAATTCTCGACGAAGTCATGTGCGGCATGGGTCGCACCGGCAGCCTCTACGCCTGCGACCAGGACGGCGTCGCGCCCGATATCATGACCATCGCCAAGGGACTGGGCGCCGGTTACCAGCCGATTGGTGCGATGCTTTGCAGCGACAAAATTTACCGTGCGATCGAACAGGGCTCGGGCTTTTTTCAGCATGGCCATACCTACCTCGGCCACCCGGTGGCCTGCGCCGCGGCACACGCGGTAGTCAAAAAGATCATGGACCGGCGCATGCTCGACCGAGTGCTGTCACAGGGCGTGCGCCTGCACAAGGCGTTGCTCGACAAGTTCGGAGAACATCCGAACGTCGGCGATATTCGCGGACGCGGGCTTTTCTTCGGCCTCGAATTCGTGCGCGAACGCGACAGCAAGGCACCGTTCCCGCCGGAATTCGCGTTCAACAAAAAACTCAAACAAAACGCTTTCGAAGCCGGACTGATCTGTTATCCGATGGGGGGTACCCTCGACGGCCAGCAGGGCGATCACGTGCTGCTGGCCCCACCCTTTATCATCGATGATACGCACATCGACGAAATCGTCGACAAGCTCGACACCGCGATCAAGGCCACGTTGCGCAGCCTTTGATGCGTGAGGTCGTTATCATGGTGGCGCCGAACGGCGCCCGCAAAACCCGGTCCGATCACTCGAGCCTGCCGGTTTCGATCGAAGACACCGTCAGTGAAGCGGCTCTGTGCCGCGCCGTCGGCGCCAGTGCGCTACACGCGCACGTACGCGGCGCCAACGACGAGCATGTGCTGGACGCCGGGCTTTACCGGGAGCTGATCGCCGCGATGGCGCAGCGCGTACCCGGCATGCTGGTACAGATCACCTCCGAGGCGGTCGGCATTTATTCGCCGCAGCAACAGGTCGACTGCATCGAGGCGGTGCAACCGGAAATGGTAAGCATGTGTCTGCGTGAAATCAGTTCCGGATTCGAGCAACCCGACTTCGCGCGCCAATTCTTCGAATGGTGCGACGATCACCGGGTACACGTCCAGCACATCGTTTTTTCGGCCGAAGAGTTCCGGCATTTTCTCGAGTACCGCGACCGCGGCGTGATCCCGGCCGGGCATCGCTGCGTGCTGTTCGTGCTCGGACGCTACAACGTCAACTTCCAGTCCGCGCCCGTCGATCTCGAGCCCTTTCTAAAGCATGACCTCAGCGGCCTGGACTGGTTCACCTGCGCCTTCGGACTACGCGAGCAGGAATGCGTCATGGCCGCGATCGAAGCCGGCGGTAACGCCCGGATCGGGTTCGAAAACAACCTGCACCTGCCGAACGGCGAGATAGCGCCCAACACCGCGGCCCTGGTGACGAGCCTGGCCGACGCGATCGAGTCCAGCAAGCTGGCGGTCGCAGATTGCGAGCGGGCGCGTCAGTTACTGGGCATTCGCAGCGCGTAAAACAGCATCAGCGTCGCGCTGGCACAAAACGCGGCCAGCAATATCGTAATCGCAAAAAACGACACCTGCCATTGCA
>JAACFA010000334.1 GCA_009937625.1 Gammaproteobacteria bacterium
CAACATAACATTTCTTGTATACGCGCGACCTTCGAATTCGGCTTCATTTTTCATCAAATCGTAATAGTCGAACAAATCCCCCGGATCGCTATTTGATCCGGAATCGGCAGGTTACCAACCGACTATCTTGTAGCCGAACTCGATCGAGCCCTCGGTCGGGCGGTCGGCGCCGACGCCGACGCTCGGGCGCAGGTAAAAGCTGTGGCCCTTCAGGTCCTGGTTCCAGTTGGTCATCATCCAGCCCCACTCTAAATCGACGATGGCAAACTCGATGTCGGCTTCGTTGTCGAAGACGAGCTGCGGGTCGGTGAAAAACCAGGATTGTTTGTCCTCGGCCATTTTCAGGTAGTTCAGGTCGATCAGGATCTGGTCGACCTCGTCGCGGCCGCTGTCCTCGTCGATGCTGAACTTGTATTGCAGTCCGGGTGCGAACAGACCAGTGGGCAGGAATTTGACCCAGAATACCTGTGGCCCAAGCGAGGTGCTGCCGGCGCCGAGGGCATCCTCGTCGGCGGTATCCAGGAACGCTTCTAATCCACCGGCCCAGGCGGTTTTGCTGGTCTTGTCGAGGCTGAAGACCGTGAGCACGCGTGTGTCCCAGTCTCCGATTCCGGATTCGTCGAGATCGTCGCTGCCGTCATCGTCGATATCGGCCTGGATCGAGTTGTGCCTTGCCCGCAGTCGCCACTGCCATTTGCCGTCGGCTAACGGCAGGCGCAGTTCGGTGGTGAGCAGATTCTGGCTGCCGTCACCCGCAGTGTTGAGTTGCGAGTACTCGTTGTAAACGCGGAAATCGCGCGAAAAATCGATCGGGTTGGTGCCGGTCTTGTCGTTGCTGGCGGACACCGCAGCCGAAGTCAGGGCGAGTAAGCCAACGGCTGCGAGCACCAGGTTGTGCCGGTATTGTCGGATATTCATTGGTTAAATTAACTCTCCCCCAGTCAGTCCCCATGGATCTACTGGATTTTTTCAAGGTCACCCAGCATCCAGGTTTTGTAAAAATCCCTGGATTCTGGTCCGTAAAGCCTGAACAGCAGGAAAAACTGTTCTCCCGTGGGAATCCCGTTCGATTCCTTTCCCTCGGGGCCCCATCATCCGGGAATCCAGGTCAGGTTCAGGATCGTCCAGTCGCCTTCGTAACGCGCTTCGGCGTCCCGCTCCTCGATGTATTTGAACGACAGATTAAGGCTCGGCGTCACCCAGTAAGCGATCTGCAGCCCCAGGCCATTGATTTCCGGTTCGACGGAACCGCCCAGCGCGTCGCTGCCGTCGTCCCCCTCGAGTTGCCGCTGGTGAAAAAACTGCGGTGGCGTGATCTCCGGGCGTGATATTGGTGTCTTCCTTCTCGCCATGGGTTTCCCAGGTCAGCACGACCATCAACGCGGAAGCCTGGGTTTCGTCGAGATAGTAGTAACCGCCGAACTGCAGCTGCGCGGTCCAGAAGCCGAGACCGATATTGTCGCTGTCGCCGGCGTCGTATTCACCGGTGGGCAGATACAGACCGAACCCGAGCGACAGATCGTGCTGCGCGCCGCTCCAGCCAAGAAGCAGTGGCTGTAATAAAGTGTCGCCGAGGCCGTTGTTGTCGTCGTCGAACTCGATGTCGCGGTTGATCGCCGAGGCGCCGGCGCCTATCGACGCCTTGCCGATCGACGGTGCCACGTAAAACGAGTAGCGTCCGCCCCAGATTTCACGGTCGGTTACCCACATGAATTGCGGATTGATCACGTAGATATCGATATCGGTTTCCAGGTCGATCGTTCGCGCGCCGACCCCGATGGAATCAACCGAGTCACCATTGCGATCGCGGTAGGTATCGGTCGAATAAAAGGCGTTGTACTGGACGTAATAAAAGCCGGGATCCGGCGGCACTGCAAAATCGCGAATGTTGGCGATGCCGGGCACATAGTGGCCCGGTTCGCGCGCGTCGACTGCGTTCGCCAGAACGAGCAATAGAATCGCGAATGCCGAATTGACTCGCATAGCGGGCGCAGGTCGCTAGTTCGGCGGCTGGTAGGGGTCGGGCGTGCCGGCCTTGATCGGCGGAAATTTTTTCAGCGACACTACGTGTTCCTGGAGCTGCTTGAGCGCCGCTTTCGGCACCCAGGTGTGCGGGAACAGCACGTTGTCGCGTTCCTGCGGATCGTTCAGCAGGTTGTACAGGCGCGGCATCGTATAGCTGCGCAACTCACCGTTCCAGGCAGTCTGTTCTTTAAAATGCAGCTTCCAGTTGCGCCATTTGACGCCGAAGACGTCGTTGCCCATGTAGACGACGAATCCCTCGCGGCCCGATTTTTCGGATTTGCCGAGCATAAAATCCGTCATCTCGATGCCGTCGATCGGACGGTCGATCGGCACAGCGCCACCGGCGATTTTCGCCAGCGTCGGGTACAGGTCCATCGCGTGCACGATCTCGTCGCTGGATTTGCCGGCAGCGATTTTGCCGGGCCAGCGTACCGCGAAGGGGACGCGCAGCGCGCCCTCGTAACTCGTGAACAGCGTGCTGCGCCACGGGCCCGGCGAACCGTGCATGGTGGTTTCGGTGGTGAAATTGGTGCTGCCGTAGCCAAGCGCTTCCGGGCCGTTATCGGCGGTGAAGATGAAAATCGTGTCATTGGCGATACCGAGATCGTCGAGTGTATCGAGTAGTTCTCCGGTGTAGCTGTCGATCTGCATCAACAGGTCGGCCCAGGCGCCGTTGCCCGACTTGCCGTCGAAATCCGGGTGCGGCATGGTCGGGAAATGGGTCGCGGTATAGGGCAGGTAAAGGAAAAACGGCTTTTTCGCCTGCGCCTGGCGTTGCATGAAGTCGATCGCGCGGTCGGTCAGGTCGCGGTCGATCAGCGGCCGGTAGTCGAGGCGATAGGGACGCACCTTTTGCGGCGTAGAACCTTTCTTGCCCTCCATGACGAATGCTTCGTTGATACCGCTTTCGCTAAACCCCTGCATTTCGGAGTACACCGACTCATCGGTCGAATTGGGTATACCGTACCACTCGTCGAAACCCTGGTCGGTCGGGAAACGGCCCTCGGTGCGGCCGAGGTGCCACTTGCCGTACATGCCGGTGGCGTAGCCGGCCGCGG
>JAACFA010000136.1 GCA_009937625.1 Gammaproteobacteria bacterium
CCAGTTCCTTCATCGACAGGATCGGCCCCACCGGGATGTCGAGCGGATTGCAGATTTCCATGACTTCGTACTTGGTCTTGGTCATGGTCCAGTCTTCGATCGCGCCGAAAATCTCGTTCAGGTGCGGCAGCCGCGCCGGCGGCGTCGCGTAGTCGGGGTCTTCCTTCCACTCCGGTTTGCCGATGACGTCGCAAATCTCTTCCCAGACCGCGGCCTGGGTAATGAAATAGGTATAAGCGTCGGGGTCGGTTTCCCAGCCCTTGCACTTCAGGATTCGGCCCGGCTGGCCGCCGCCCGAATCGTTACCCGCGCGCGGCGTGGCTTCACCGAAGGGAACGCCTTCGCCGTACTGCGAGTACTCCTTCAGCGGGCCGGCCTTGAGACGCTGCTGATCGCGCAGCTTGACCCGGCACAGGTTCAGCACCCCGTCCTGCATCGCCGCCAACACGCGCTGGCCGCGGCCGGTTTTTTCACGCTGCAACAAGGCCGCGAGAATGCCGAAGCCGAGATGCAGGCCGGTGCCGGAATCGCCGATTTGCGCACCGGTGACCATCGGCACACCGTCACGGAAACCGGTGGTCGAGGCCGAGCCACCGGCGCACTGCGCGACGTTTTCGTACACCTTGCAGTCTTCGTAGGGACCCGGACCGAAGCCCTTGACCGAGGCCATGATCATGCGCGGATTCAGCTCCTGAATGCGCTCCCAGCCGAAACCCATGCGGTCGAGCGCGCCAGGCGCGAAATTCTCCACCAGCACGTCGCACTCCTTGACCAGTTTCGTCAGAACTTCCTTGCCTTCCGGGGTTTTCGAATTCAGCGTCAGCGAGCGCTTGTTGTGGTTCAGCATCGTGAAGTAAAGGCTGTCGGCCCCTTCCACGTCAACCAGCTGCTTGCGCGTGGCATCGCCGACGCCGGGTCGCTCTACTTTAATGACATCGGCGCCCATCCATGCGAGTAACTGGGTACAAGTAGGGCCAGACTGGACATGCGTGAAATCCAGAATCCTTATACCGTCGAGTGGTTTAGACATCTCTTACCTCTAACTAATTTTCAGTAAATAAAAACTTGCGCTTACTTGTACATGGTTTGCGCCTTGGTGCCCGGCGCATATTCGTCGGGGTCGACCCAGACGTTAACCACGGCGCATTTGCCGGTCTTGGCGATCGCTTCGCGCGCGCGCTGCATCGCCGGCAGAATCTCTTTCGCCTCGGTGACCTCCTCGCCGTAGCCGCCGATCATTTCGCCGAACTTGGAGAACGGCACGTCGCCGAGCTTGTTGCCGATATCGCCGCGATCCTGCCCGTACTTGGCAAGCTGGCCGTAGCGAATCTGGTTCATCGCCGAGTTATTGCCGATTACGGCCAGATAGGGCGCACCGAAACGCTGCGCGGTTTCCATGTCGAAGGAAGTCATGCCAAAGGCGCCGTCGCCGTAGAGGCAGACGACTTCCTTGTTGGGATGCGCGAGCTTGGCCGCCATCGCGAAACCGGTGCCGACTCCGAGCGAACCGAGCGCGCCCGGATCCATCCACTGCCCGGGATTACGCGGGCGTACCGCCTGCGCGGAAATGGTGACGATGTCGCCACCGTCGCCGATATAGATCGTGTCTTCGCCGAGGAATTCGTTGATTTCGTAGGCGAGACGATAAGGGTGGATCGGGCTCTGGTCGGTGGTGAACATCGGCATCAGCTTTTCGAGCTTGGTGGCTTCGATATCGCGCAGTTCCGCCATCCACTTCTGGCGCTGCTGGCGCGCTCCATCGTCGATACGACCCGACGCGGCCTGCGCTACTGCCGACAGGATAGCCCCCGGATCACCGGCGAGGCCGAGGCTGATATCGCGGTTCTTGCCGACGGTAGCGTAACTCTGATCGATTTGTACCAGGGTTGCGTCCTTCGATATCCGCTTGCCGTAGCCCATGCGAAAATCGAACGGAGTACCCACGATCAGGATGACATCGGCGTTCTTGAAGGCGTCGCTGCGGGTGCGATCGAAATGGTGCGGATCGCCCTGCGGCAGCATGCCGCGGCTGGCGCCGTTCATGTACGCCGGGATGTCCAGCGCGCGCACGAAATCGATTGCCGCATCGGCGCTCTGGGAGGCCCATACCTGCTGTCCCAGCAGCACCGCCGGGCGCTGCGCCTTGACCAGGAGATCGGCCAGCTTCTCGATGTCCGCGGGATCGCCGATCGACTTGACCGAAGCGCGGTAAGAACCAGGTTCGGGGATTACCGCGGTTTCGATCGGGATTTCGCGGTCGAGTATGTCGCGCGGAATTTCTAGGTATGACGGGCCATAGGCGCCGTTGAAACATTCGCGCGCGGCCATCGAAACCATGTCGGCGACACGCTCGGTGGAGAATACGCCCGACGCGAACTTGGTGATCGGGGTCATCATGTCGACATGCGGCAGATCCTGCAGCGAACCCATTTTGTGCTGGGTCAACGAGCTTTGCCCGCCGATATGCAGAATCGGGCTTTCCGAACGGAACGCGGTAGCAACGCCGGTAACCGCGTTGGTACAACCGGGGCCCGCGGTGGTAACCACGCAACCGAGCTTGCCGGTCTGGCGCGCGTAACCGTCAGCCGCATGCGCCGCGGTTTGCTCATGGCGCACGTCGACGATGCGGATGCCCTCGTCGAGACAGCCGTCGTAGATGTCGATGATATGACCACCGCAGAGCGTGAATATCGTATCGACACCCTCGGCTTTGAGGGCTTTTGCCACGAGGTGGCCACCCGACACGAGCGAGCCGTCCTTGGTTTTCTGTGCCAGGGTGTCGTGTGCCGTTTTACTGACTTCTTGCGGATTGGTTGCCATTTGTCTCATTCCTCATTCATTTACCGATCGGGAAAGCATCCCGTTCGCAGGTTAATCTAATCGAGATAACGGGCGTATTGCTCGATGTGTTTGCTCAGGCTGAGCGCATGTTCGCGCACCAGTTTTTCGACCTTGTCGGCATCGCGCTCTTCGAGCGCCTCGATGATGCGCATGTGGTCTATGACCGATTGATCCGAGCGATGGTGTTCGATGTCCTTGAGTGCCTGAACGCGAATCGCGCGCATGTGCAAAAACAGGCTGTCGGACATCGACTTGATCAGGTCGCAGTGACCCAGTCCTATCAATGTCTGGTGAAATTCGACATTGGTATCGGAATATTCGTTGATATGCGCGCGCGCTTCTTCGTCGTCGAAGGTGCTGAATAATTCACGCAACTTGCCGATTTCTTCGTCGCTGGCGCATTCCGTCGCCAGCCTGGCCGCCATACTCTCCAGTGCCGCCCAGACGTAAATAACCTCGAGCACTTCTTTCCTGGTCTTGCGCACGACGAAGGTGCCGCGGCGCGGGATATTCTTGACGAAACCTTCCTGCTCGAGCCTGGAGAGCGCCTCGCGCACCGGCGTGCGGCTGACGCCAAGCTCCTCGGCCAGTTTGCGCTCATCGAGACGCGGCGGCGTCGGCGTCGAATAGATATCCATGTTGCTGACCGCCTCTCGCAGAATCGAGTAAACCTGGTCCTTGAGCATTCGAGTCGCGCCGATCGGCACCACGCGCACTTCGGCGACACCCTCACTGGCGCCGTTGCTCGACTCCTTGGCCATTTTGTTCTGTGACTCGGTCATCAATCGAAATCTACCCGTCAGGATTCCTGCCCCGACTGCTCGGCCTTCCTTTTACGCTTCATCTTCTGGAATACGGGAACCAGTACCAGCGCGACTGCGATCAGAATGCAGATCAGCGATATCGGGCGCTCGAGAAATATCATTGGATCGCCCTGCGAAGACAAGAGCGACTGGCGCAGCGAACGTTCCGCCAGCGGCCCGAGCACGATGGCGAGGACCGCTGGCGCCACCGGGTAATTCAGCTTCCTGAGCAGGTAACCGACCACGCCGAACAGGAACATCAGCCAGACGTCGTGCATGGTTTGCGTCGGCGCGTAACCACCGACCACGCACAGGATGTAAATCGTCGGCGCCAGGATCGTAAACGGCAGGGTCAGAATCTTGACGAACACGGGGATGAACATCAGGTTGATGATCAACGTTGCCAGGTTGGCTACATAGAGCGAGCCGATCAGGCCCCAGACGAATTCTGGGTGCTCGGTGAACAGTAGCGGTCCCGGCCGCAGGCCCCAGATAATCATGCCGCCCAGCAGTATCGCGGTGGTCGGCGAGCCCGGTATGCCGAGCGTAATCATCGGCAGCATCGAACCGGTCGAAGCCGCGTTGTTGGCGGCCTCGGGCGCGGCCACGCCGGAAACATTGCCCTTGCCGAAGGTTTCCGGCTGCTTCGAAAACGTCTTGGCGAGGCCGTAAGACATCAGCGATGCCGGGGTCGCGCCGGCCGCCGGCAGGGTACCGACAAAATAACCCAGTACCGAACCGAGCGTGGTCGTGCCGATGTATTCCTTGACGTCCTTGATGTCCTTGATGATTTCTTTCATCGACAGCTTGACGTTGTGCACGGTCACTTCACCCTTTGTCTGCTCCAGCGTCCACAGCATCTCGCCGATGCCGTAAATGCCGATCGCGAGCACGAGGAAATTAATCCCGTGCAGGAACCCGGACACGTCGAAGAAGATCAACCGCGGCTGACCGGAAATGATATCGAGACCAATGGTCGCCAGCACCAGACCGATCAGGATGGAAAAGATCGTCTTCGGGATATCGTCACCGCCGAGACCGATAAAGGTCGCGAAGGCGAGCACCATCAGCGCAAATTCCTCGGCGGGGCCGAATTTGAGTGCAAACTCCGCCAGCGGTGGTGCAAACAAGGTGAACAGAACAACCGAAATCGTGCCGCCGATAAACGACGCCATCGCGGCCGCGGTAAGCGCCTTGTCGGCCTTGCCCGCTTGCGCCAGCGGGCGACCGTCGAACACGGTTGCCACCGCGGTCGACGCCCCCGGAATACCGAGCGTAATCGAACTGATCGCGCCACCGTACATCGCACCGTAATAAATCGCGGCGAGGAAAATGATTGCCGCGGTCGGCGGCACCAGGAACGTGATCGGTAACAGGATCGCGACCCCGTTAACCGAGCCCAGGCCGGGCATCGCGCCCACCAGCAGCCCCAGTACGCAACCGATGATAATCATGGTGAAATTGATCGGCTCGAAGGCCTGCGCCAATCCGCCTGCCAATAATCCTAGTGTTTCGCCCATGTCTGAATTCTCTTTTTAATTTTTGAAATCCGGGATCTACGAATACATCAGATCGTAAATCGGGTAGAAAAGCGGCTCGGTAATCGCTTTCGGCAGCGGAATCTTGAGCGCCCATTCGAACAGGCAAAAGATGAACACCGGGATGCCGATGGTCAGGGCAATAGTCAGCACCCAGGTATGGCGGCCGACGTATTTGAGGTAAAACAGTAAAAAAAACACCAGCGAGGCATAAAGTCCGATCCAGTGCGTCGCCGCGAGCAAAAACAGGATTGCGCCCGCGGAAGTTCCCACGATCACCATGGTTTGGTGGGACATGTATAAATTGGTATTGCGTGATTCCGGGGTAACCCGACGAAACCAGCGTAAGAGAGTCCACAGACAGCAAATCAGCATGCCGGTTGCGAGCCAGAAGGGCCAGGCGCCGGAGCCGGGTCCACGGCCCTCGATCCAGCCGATATTGAGCTCGGCGCTCTTGATCATCAGGGCGATAGAACACAGTGAAAGCACGATCGCCATCACGAATTCAGCAGTGCGAACCGTCATCATATCCTCCTCGAATCTATGACTTCGTTTCTGATTTGCCGGAAGTTGGAGTTTGAGGCTGCCCCGCGGATGCGGAGCAGCCTCGTTCGGAGAAGTTACTCTCCGGTAATTGCCGCAGCACCCACCGAATTGATCAGGTCGGTGTGGCGCGTGATCTGCTCGGCGTGGAATGCCCTCAGATCATCACCTGCGACCCATTCGGTGCAGTCGAGGCCATCGTCGACGCAGAACTTCTGCCATTCCTCGGACTCGTACAGAGTCTTGAACAGGTTGATGTACCACTCCTGCGCTTCTTTCGACATGCCCGGAGGCCCATTGATCGAACGCTGCATGTAGTACTCGATATCAACACCCAGCTCTTTCGCGGTCGGAATATCCGGGTAAGCAGCCATGCGCTCGCCGGTGAACTGAACCAGCGGCTTCGACTTGCCGGCGCGGTAGAACTCGTTCTGCTCGGCTGGGTTGTTGACGGTAGAGTCGATATGCTTACCGATCAGGTTCTTGGCCACGGTACCACCACCCGGGAACGGGATATAGGTTACCTCGTAGCCAAATTCCTTTTCCATCATCGCGGTAAGGATCGAATCTTCCTGGCCCGAACCGGTGCCGCCAACCTTCCAGTTCTTGCCGGCAGACTTCACCGCCTTCACATAGGAATCGAGGTCGGTGATGCCTTTCTGATCGGAATTAACCCAGAGCAAGAACGTATCCAGCGCCATGCGACCGATCGGCGTAAACGTCGTCGGATCGACACCGAGGCCTTTCTGGATGATCGGCGTGGTGTAGAAGCTGTTGAGCGTAACCATCACAACATGGTCGTCTCCGGCCTTGTCCTTCAGGTAACGCAGTGCTTCACCACCCGAACCGCCGGGCTTGTTGATCGGAATGAAGGGACGCGGTGAGAGACCTTTCTTTTCGATCAGGCCCTGTAACAGCCGGGCAATCTGATCGGCGCCACCCCCGGTACCGGCCATGATGATAAATTCAACCGGTTTCTTGGGTGACCATGCGGCTTGCGCCGCGCCGGCAAAAATGCCCGTAGACACGAGTGCCACGATCGCAGGGATCGCTATTTTTTTAAGCTTACTAGTAAACACAGTCATTGAACTCCTCCTTACGGATTATGCTTGTGCAGACGACAAACATTTCTGCTTGCCATTTCTTCCAGCTCTTCGGTTTTCTGTCCCCGGCACTTGGGCTTGCCAGAATGCGAACATTGGAGCCTTATGATCTGGTATACAATATACCAGTCCCAACTTTATACCACCAAAGGGATAGCTGTAAAGCTTTTTCATACCCTTTGGTGATAATTCTTAAAACAAGTCGCCTATCGCTGTAGCGCCTCGGCCATCAGTTTACCCATATCCGACGGATTACGCGTGACGCTGACACCGGCCGCTTCGAGCGCGGCGATCTTTTCATCCGCGGTGCCCTTGCCGCCGGAGATAATCGCGCCGGCATGACCCATACGCTTGCCCGGAGGCGCGGTAACCCCGGCGATGAATCCGACCACCGGCTTTGTCATGTTATCTGCGATCCAGGCGGCGCATTCCTCTTCGTCGGTGCCGCCGATTTCACCGCACATGACAACGCCGTCGGTGTCCGGGTCGTCGTTGAACATTTTCATGACATCGACGTGCTTCAGCCCGTTGACCGGGTCGCCGCCGATGCCGACGCAGGTGGATTGACCGAGGCCAAGCTTGCTCAACTGATCCACCACTTCATAGGTCAGCGTGCCCGAGCGCGATACCACGCCGATGCGACCCTTCTTGTGGATATAACCCGGCATGATGCCGATCTTGATCTCTTCCGGGGTAATAACGCCGGGGCAGTTCGGTCCCACCAGGATCGTGCTCGAGCCTTTCATGCGATCGCGGGTGAGGATCATGTCCTTCACCGGAATCCCCTCGGTGATGCAGATCACGACCTCCATTTCCGCGTCTACCGCTTCGTCGATTGCCGCGGCCGCAAACGGCGGCGGCACGTAGATCACCGACACGTTGCAATTGGTCGCGGCCTTGGCCTCGGCA
>JAACFA010000137.1 GCA_009937625.1 Gammaproteobacteria bacterium
CGGCAATTTTTTGCGCCACCTGAACCAGCAGTTCGTCGCCGACCGCGTGCCCGAGCGAGTCGTTAACCGACTTGAATCGATCCAGGTCGATAAAAAACAATGCGCCATAGCGATGATGCCGCCCCGCCTTGGCTATTTCCTGGCGCAGTGTCGCCAGTAACAAGCGGCGATTCGGAAGTTCGGTAAGCTCGTCGAAATGCGCCTGGCGGCTGATCGTTCGTTCGGCAAGCTGGTACTTGTGGCGCACCTTCAGGGACTCGCGGATGGTTTGATTGAGCCGTTGCGCCGAGACCAGAATCATCACCATGAACAGGATCGCCATGATCGTCATTTGCAGGCTGATATCGTTGTCGATCAGGTTGAATCTTATGATGACCGGTACGATTGCCAGCACGACGAAACCGCAGGCCGCAGAGAGGATAGCGGAAAGCGTGGTGATCGCGCCCGCACAAATGCCGGCAATGACGAACACGAGAAACACCTGGTGCACCAGGCTTTGTTCGGTGAACAGAAAGTATCCGCCGAGGCCCCAGGTGAGGCCCGAAGCGATGCTGGTGCTGACCGCGCGGCGTCGCCAGCTATCGTCGATTCGGCCGTCGTCCGGCAGCTTTCTGAATTGCTGATACAGGTAAAGACGATAGAGCGACAGCAGGTTGGTAAACGCGAACCAGACGACGATAGTCGATGATTCTATGGCTTCCCACTGTGCCAGCGAGAGAATAAAACTAATGACAAGGATGGTAATTAAAGAGGATGGAATAGCGCTGAAGATGATGCGAATCTGTTCGGATTTCACATCGGAGGGTGTCCCGGCAGTTATCGGGATTTTGTCACTTCGCAAACTCATGCCTGTCGTAAAGAATCGATAACCCGGGCGGTGGACGGCCGAACGCCGCGCCAGATGTTAAAGGCTTCCGCTGCCTGTTCCACCAGCATGCCGAGACCGTCGACGGCCCTGGCCGCGCCACATGACCGAGCCCAGTCGACGAAGGCGGTAGCGGCTTTCAGGTCGTACATCATGTCGTAGCAAACCGTGTGATCGGCTACGATCGATTCCGGGATATCGGGTACTTCGTTGCCCAGGCCGGCGGCGGTGCCGTTGATGACCAGGTCGAACTCACGGGCGCCGAGCGCATCGAAACTCACTGCCTGAATATTGCCCTGGTTTCCGAAATCCCGCGCCAGCGCGATCGCTTTATCCGGGCTGCGGTTAGCCAGCGTCAGGCCGGCCGGCGATTGCTCGAGCAATGGTCCGAGCACCCCGCGCACCGCGCCGCCGGCACCGAGCACCAGGACTTCGCGCCGCGATACTTCGAGTTTCAGGTTCTCGAGCAGGTCGCGCAGCAGGCCGATGCCGTCGGTGTTGTCACCGGCGATACTGCCGTCCGGCATGAAGCTCAGGGTATTGGCGGCACCGGCCTGTTCGGCCCGCGCGCTAAGGTTGTCACAGAGTTCCCAGGCCTCGCGCTTGAAGGGAACCGTGACATTGACCCCGCCAAAGCCCTGATTCTGCAGCGAGCGAATTCCGGCGGCGAAATCGTCGAGCGGAATTTCGATCGCGCTATAGCTGAGCGCCTGGCCGGTTTGTTCGGCAAAGCTGGCGTGGATACGCGGCGACAGGCTGTGGGTCACCGGGTTGCCGACCACCGCGTAGGACACGACCTGGTCGCCCGCAATCACTACTTTTCCTGTAGCCAGGCCGCTGCTGCCTTTGCGTAGTAGGTCAGTATGCCGTTGGCGCCGGCACGTTTGAAAGACAGTAACGCTTCCAGTACGCAGGCTTTTTCGTCGATCCAGCCTTGCTGTCCGGCCGCCTTGAGCATCGCATACTCCCCGCTGACCTGGTAGACGAAGGTTGGAAACTGCAATTCTTCGCTGATGCGTTGCACGATATCGAGATAGGGAAGGCCCGGTTTGATCATGACCATGTCGGCGCCCTCGTCGATATCCATCGCGACCTCGTAAAGCGCTTCGTTGGTGTTTGCGGGGTCCATCTGGTAGGTGTACTTGTTACCTCCGGCGAGATTGCCGGCGGAGCCCACCGCGTCGCGAAACGGGCCGTAAAAGCTCGACGCATACTTGGCCGCGTAGGCGAGAATGCGCGTGTTCGTATGACCGCTCGATTCCAGCGCCTCGCGGATCATGCCGATGCGTCCATCCATCATGTCGGACGGCGCGACCACGTCGGCTCCCGCGTCGGCGTGCGACAGGGCCTGCTTGACCAGGACTTCGATGGTGGCGTCATTGGTGACGTAGCCCTGTTCGTCGAGCAGCCCATCCTGGCCGTGGCTGGTGTAAGGGTCGAGCGCGACGTCGGTGATGACGCCGAGTTCGGGCTGCGCGCCCTTGAGCGCGCGTACCGCGCGCTGGATCAACCCGTCCGGATTCCAGGCTTCATCGGCGGTATCGCTCTTGCCGTCCGGGCCGACTACCGGGAACAACGCGATCGCGGGGATACCGAGTGCGGCGATTTCATTGGCCTCTTCGAGCAGCAGATCGATGCTGACGCGCTCGACGCCCGGCATCGATTCGACCGGTTCACGTTGCTGTTCGCCGTCGAGGATGAACATCGGGTAAATGAAGTCGTCGGCGCTGAGACGATGCTCGCGCATCAGGCGCCGCGAGAAATCGTCTCTACGCATGCGGCGTTTGCGGGTATAGGGGTAACTTGACACGGCTCTGTCCCGGTTAAAATCTAAACCGCAAATATCGCATAAATCGGTCGCTGGCGACAGGTGTTACTGTTTTGGCAGGCGCCCAGGCTTGCACCGGATTAACGACAGGCGACCTTAATCAAGCTGCGCCCGGATCGGTGCCAGGCGGCTGACTCAGGTTGCCTCCGGTGTCATCGCGATGGCGCCGCAGGGGCACTCCGCCGCGCACATGCCGCAGCCTTTGCAGTAATCGTACTTGAACTCGAAACGTTTACCGACCCCGAGCTTGGTGATGGCATTGTCCGGGCAGATACCGTAACAGTTGTCGCACTCGAAACAATTGCCGCAGGACAGGCAACGGCGGGCCTCGAACAGCGCGCTATCGGCATCGAGGCCGGTGTGCACTTCTTCGAAGGTGCTGCGCCGGCGCGCGGCATCCAGTACCGGTTGCAGCTTTTGCTCGGCATCGGTGTAGTACCAGGTGTTGAGGGTTTCGAAATCTGCCAGGTCGGATTTCGGTGGTGGCCGGTAGGTTTCGCCGCGCAGGTAAGCGTCGATATTGCGCGCGGCTTTCTTGCCATGACCAACCGCCACCGTCACGGTGCGTTCGGCGGGCACCATGTCGCCGCCGGCAAACACGCCGGCGAAAGCCGTGGCCATATCGGCGCCGACCTCGACCACGCCGTCCCGGTTCAGGGTCACTCCGGGTAAATTAGTCAGTATGCTCTGATCGACGTTCTGGCCGAGCGCCAGTACCAGGCTATCCGCCTCGATGGTCTCGAATTCACCGGTGGGTTGCGGCCAGCCGTTTTCGTCGAGGGCCATTTTTTCGATCTTGAATCCCTGCTGATCGGATTCCGTGATGGTGCGCAGCCAGTTTACGACGATGCCTTCTTCCAGCGCCTCGTCGATCTCGAAATCGTGCGCCGGCATCTGCGAGCGGCTGCGCCGGTACACGATCACCGGCTCGGCGCCCAGCCGTTTGGCGGTGCGCGCCACGTCGACGGCCGTGTTGCCGCCGCCGTAGACCACGACCCGGCGGCCGAGCTGCAGCGGCGCATCCGATGCGCGCGGCATCGGGGCCCGGAATATCGACGCGCTTCGCGATGTGGGCGCCAATCGCGACGAAACAGGCATTGAAGTCACCCTTTTCGAGTGCCTGCGGGATATCGTCGATACGGCGATTGAGTTGCAGGTCGACTCCCATGTCGAGGATGCGCTGCACTTCGCCGTCGACCACTTCACGCGGCAGGCGGTAACGTGGAATGCCAAAGCGCATCATGCCGCCCGGTAGCGGGCCGGCCTCGTGGATCTCGACTTTATGCCCCAGTCGCGCCAGGTGATAGGCGGCCGACAAGCCGCTGGGGCCGGCGCCGATGACGAGCACCCGCTTGCCGCTGGGAGGATTTACGATCTGCGCGGGCCACTTCTGTTCGAGCGCGAGATCGCCCAGGTATCGCTCCACGGCGTGAATGTTCACCGCCTGATCGAGCTGCGCCCGGTTGCAGGCTTGCTGGCAAGGGTGGTAACAGGCGCGCCCCATGATTGCGGGCAGCGGGTTGTTGGCGGTCAGGGACTCCCAGGCGCCGCGATAATCGCCTTCCTCGGCGCGGTACAGCCAGCCCTGTATATCCTCTCCGGCCGGGCAGGCATGGTTGCAGGGCGGCAATCGGTCGAGGTAGACCGGTCTTTCGCTGCGCCAGCTGCCGGTCTTGTTGAGCAGGCTGCCGCCGACGTCCAGCGTGACGGCAAACGGGGTCTTGCCGCTGTCGATACTCACGACGAAGCCTCCTCGTCCGGCAGCAGGTTGAAGCGGCGAATGTTGCGTTCCGCGATTTCGCGCAAGGCCTCTAGCTGGTGCACATTCTCGGGCGCGAACACGTGTGCGAAACGGCGCTGCAGCTTCAGGTAATCCTCGACCGGCCTGCGGTCGCGGATCGGGGTAACCGCCGTGAGTTCGCCGTACTCGGCCTCGATCAGGGGAAACATTCCGCTCTGGGTAGCCAACCGGGCCACCTTGATCGTGTCTGCCGGGCGCGAACCCCAGCCCAGCGGGCAGGGCACGAATACCTCCAGGTAGCGGGCCCCGCGGAAGCCCATCGCCTTGACCACCTTGGATTCGAGGTCGTGCAAGTCGTCTACCGAGGCGGTCGCGACATAAGGTATGCCATGCGCCATCGCGATCAACGGCACGCTCTTGCCACTGTTCAGGCCATTGCCCGGCGCGGAGCCTGCGATGGTCGTGGTCGCGGTACGCGCGGCCGGGGGCGTCTGGCTCGAGCGCTGTACGCCGGTGTTCATGTAGGCCTGGTTGTTGTAGCAGACGTAGAGCACGTCATCGTCGCGTTCGAATACGCCCGACAGGCAGCCCATGCCGATATCGGTAGTGCCGCCGTCGCCGCCCTGGGCGATTACGCGCACGTCTTCTCGGCCTCGGGCGCGCAGCGCGGCCGCGATTCCCGCGCCAACCGCCGGCGCGTTACCGAACAGCGAGTGGATCCACGGCAGGCGCCAGGCCGACTCCGGGTAGGGCGTGGTGAAAACTTCCAGGCAGCCGGTCGCGTTGGCGGCGATGAGCTGATCGTCGGCGGCACGCAGCGCGGCGTCGACCACGTAGCGCGCGCCCAGCGCCTCGCCGCAGCCCTGGCAGGCACGATGCCCCGAGTCGAGCGAGTTCGCGCGTTCGACGCTCGCCTGTACCGAGCGCTGGGCCTCGTCCAGCAACCGGTTGCCAACGGTGAAGGTGCCGGTCTGGTAAAACTTTACTCGCTGTTCGGATTCTGGAAGCTGTGTCATCGGGAACCCCTTGCGGCTGCGTCGGCGCCGGCTATGTCGCGTAAAATACTTTCCGCGCTGGAACCCGGACGCTGGATGTCGCGCAAACGCTCGAGTTCGCGATGCACGACCTCGACATTCAGATCGTGAAAATGAGGCTCTTCCAGCTGGTCCTGGACGCCCTTGTCCAGCATGCGGCGCAGGTTCTCCTGCGTGATCGGCCGCCCGCCGAGACCGCCGATAACCGAGTATATCGGAATCGACAGGTTGGCGAGTGCCATGCGCACATCGGCCGCGAGAATGCCGCCCATGCCTACCGCGAGGCATTTCTCGAATACGATCACCCGCTTCGCTTTTGCCAGCGCGTCGCTCAATTGTTGCTTCGGGAACGGACGGTAGCTGCGGATAGACAGCAAACCAATCGAGCTGCCGTCCTGTCGCATGTCGGCCAGCACCGATTTCAGGGTGCCGATGACCGAACCCATGCTCACCACCACCGTATCCTTGTCTGCGGCGTCGAACGATTTCAGCAGTCCGCCGGAATCCCTGCCGAAAATCGTCTCGAACTCGGCCGCGTGACGCGGAATCAGGTCGAGCGCTTCGAGTTGTTTGTAGTGCGCCAGAAAGCGCACTTCGGCAAACGCTTCCGGCCCTACCATGGCACCCATCGTGATCGGTGCCGCCGGGTCCAGCAGCTGGCGCGGTTCGAACGCCGGCAGAAACCGGTCTACCTGCCCCTGTTCCGGTACATCGACGCGGGTGTAGGCATGCGTCAGAATAAAGCCGTCCATGCAAACCATTACTGGCAGGCTGACCGCTTCCGCGAGCCGGAATGCCTGCACGTGCACATCCGCCGCCTGCTGATTGTCCTCGACAAAGAGCTGGATCCAGGCGGCATCGCGCGCGGCCATCGAATCGCTCCAGTCGTTCCAGATATTGATGGGTGGCCCGATCGCGCGATTGCCCACCGTCATGACGATCGGCAGCCCCATGCCGGAAGCGTTGTAGACCGCCTCCATCATGAACAGCATGCCCTGGCTCGAGGTTGCCGTGTAGGTGCGTGCGCCGGTAGCGGAGGACCCGATGCACACGCTCATGGCGCCGAACTCGGATTCGACGTTCAGAAACTCGCAGTTGCCCACCAGGCCGCGTTTGACCATGTCGCCGAGACCCTCCACGATATGCGTCTGCGGCGTAATCGGGTAGGCGGCGATTACCTCGGGGCGGCAGGTCGCCACGGCCTGTGCTACGGCTGCCGAACCCTCGATCTGTTGTAGCATGTGTCTCCTCCCGCCTCAGGTCGCGTGGGCGGCATCGTGCGCCGCTTGCGCCACGGTGGCATTGCTGGTCGCGACATCGCCCGCGAACTTGTCGTGGATCGCCTTGATGACCGACTCCAGCTGCAGCATCCCAGACAGTGCCGTAAACGCCCCCAGTAAAGCTGTATTCGGAGTCGCCCGCCCGAGGTGTCGCAGCGCGAGCTCGGTTGCGGCGACGGTGTAGACGTGTTGCTCAGGCAGTCGAGCCAGTGCCTCGTCGATGTGCAGTTCGGGTAAATCACGCGCGGTGTTGATAAGTAAAAATCCATCGTCGGCAAGTCCGCTGAAGACATCGACCGCATGGAACAGGGTTGGATCCTGAACGATTAGCAGGTCGGGTCGTAGCACCGGTTCCGTGAGCTCTATCGGAGTGTCGTCGATACGCACGTAAGCCACCACTGGTGCGCCCATACGCTCCGATCCAAAGCTCGGAATAGCCTGCGCATGCTTACCCTCGTCGAAGGCTGCAATCGACAGCATCTCGGCGGCCGTCACTACACCCTGACCGCCGCGCCCGTGTATGCGTACCTGAAACATGCGCGTCGCAAATCCTGCTTGTGTTCGTATTCCCGTTTCAGCCGCCGTGTAGCGTCGTCAAGGAAAACCAGGAACACTCGTTTTTATTGATTACCTGGCGACCGACAGTGCCATATCCGTGCCGTTATCAAGTTGATACAAATCAATTTTCCCGGGGGAATGCCAGCCCGGAATGGCAGGCTGGCGTCCGATTGCCAGCGCTTTACGAAGTATATGAAACAGGAACGAGCGCAGGATCTATAGATGATAGGCCCCGGTAACTGGTCAGTTAGTTGAACCCCCCGACAACCGGCACTCTCAATCCGGATCTGCCGGCTTCCATTTCTTTTCAAGATCGTTCCTGGCGATCAGGGCGACGACCAGAATTGCAGCTAGCCCCACCCCGGCAGCATTTGCGGAGCCGTTCGTTTGGGCACTGTCGGTAGTCCTGAGTCTCATAACGGGCACGGCGTGCTCGGCGAGTCTGTCCAGGCTAATATCGAAGCTGGCGGACGGCCTCAGGTAATTCAGGCTATGATTGCCATCACCGTCTTGCATGATAGCAACCCCGTCCCTGACGCCATCCTGCTGTCTGAGCAAGAGGTAGCTGTATTGGCTGCGACCTGAGAATAGTCCGGTTGACTTGATCCCAAGTGGGGTCGTCATTTGAAATCCGATGTAGGCATCGTCGGTTTCCCCCAGAAAGTCGGCGCTGGCGATCGTGGTTGTGAATCCGAATACCACCAGCAGCCCTGTTAGAATCATTTTCATGTTTTGCCCCCCCCCGACCAGATTAAGATTCGAAACGTTTCGCATATCTTAGGAAAACAGTTTCATTTGGCCACTAATTTATCAAAAGGTCCGTATATCGCTACCATGGGGCAGGATTGGCGCGACGATTTGCCAAATTTGTATCAATCCTGGTTGCCCGCTCGAGCGCTCGGGCAATCGATGGCAAGGCTGTAGAGCGGTTGTATCGAAAATCAGACTTTGCGAATCAGCCAGCGCATCAGGTCGGTCCACAGCCAGCTGATCTGTTTCTTGGTGGGCATGATGCCGGCGTGTGGCAGCTCCAGCGTAATAACCGGAATGCCGAGATGAATGCCGGCATAATTTCCCAGCGATCCGGGATAAGTTCCCATCAGGTTTTTGCGCAGGTTGCCGATGCGCCTGGGCGCGTTGCTACGGTTGGGTGCGTCGTAGTCGACCAGCGAATAGGGTGCGTGCACCAAGATGATGACGTCCGGCTTGAAGCTGTCGATTTCGTGGTAGAGCCAGGTAGTTTCAGGTTCGCTCAGCAGGCAGGGACCCGGGTAGCGCCGTTCGTTCTTGTATGCCTTGCCATACCAGTAGGCCAGCGGCGCGCCAAGATGGCTTTCGGGCGTCGTGAAATTCCGGGTCAGGTCAACAGGTTGGCATTGGTACGGCTGTGGACGGGTTCCAGCGGCGGATACTCCTTGATCAGGAGCGGAAAACCCTCGACCGAGTGGTGGCCGCTGGGTTGCATGTTCAACCCTGCGCACTCGTCGAAACTGACGCTGGCGAGTTTCCCCGAGATTCTCTGGCAGGCCGATATTACAACGTCGGAGGTGCTCACTCCCGGTATTATGGCGCCAATCACGACTAGTAAGCGTGCTCGTGAATTAATCATCGAAGGACACGGTTTTGAGTTTATCGAGATCGCGAATTTCGCCGCTGGGGAAGGCGCGATTAAGCAGCCGCAGAATACTCTCTGCGTCGTACTCGATCGCACTTTGCTTCGCCAGCGAATCGAAGCTGTGCGAATCCCGGCTGACAATATGCAATCGGGGCGCCTCGATCGCGTCGACCTGCGCCTGGTTCAATCGCTCGAAGCTTTGATTGATTTCGACGAATTTCCGGTCATTCGCTGAAAAATTGTCGCTAGTCGCGGTTCCGAGTAGCGTCAATACGTAGCCATCCTGCAGCGCGATTGCGCTGAGCCGCGCGGGCTGCTTGTCGCCTCCCCGTGGCCTGACCCTGGTTTTCGTGCTGACGCCGTAATCCTCCTCGCTCACGTCGAGCTCCTTGTCGCCGGTCAGGCGTCGCAGCAAATCCGTCAGCGACTCGTTCTTGTCGAGGCTTACAACGCCAATCTGCACCACGGCACCCGAGGCCATATCGCGGGCCATCAGGTAGTCGGTATTGTTCCTGACCCGCCAGCCTGCCGGCAGCTGCAGCGCAAAGCGCAACTCGGGATGCGCAAAACGGTTGTCTTTGACAATGCCCTGTTCCGGGCTGGGGCCCCAGGTCATGCCCTCGATCAGCCCGTGGTAAACCGGCTGATTATTGTCTCGATAGGTCTTGCTGGACAGTTTCTTGGCGGCGCGCACCACGGTCTTGAGGCGATCGTCATTGCGCGGATGGGTGGAGAAAACCCCGTGATAGGTATTTGGCTCACGGCCTTCCTTTTTGGCGATGGCGGTTTCGTATACTTCCTGGTCCTTCAATACGCCAATGACTTCCAGCATCGTTTCGGGATCGTAGCCGGTTCTATGTAAATACTCTGCTCCGAGCCGGTCCGCTTCGAGTTCATGCTCGCGGCCGTAACCTCGCACTAGCCCGGTTCCAATTTGCTGGCTGATATCCCCGATTGCCGATTGACCGGTGACCGCGGTGAGCAGGATGCTGAGTATACCGGAAGCCATTTGTCCCGACTGCTGGCGCACCGAATGGCGCGCGGTGACGTGTCCGATTTCATGCCCCAGCACCCCGGCGAGTTCCGCCTCCGAGTCGAGGTAGGCCATGATGCCGCGGGTAATATAGATATACCCGCCGGGCAGCGCAAAGGCGTTGATCTCCGGCGTATCGAGCACCGTGAAGCTGTAATCCAGGTGCGAGCGATGGCTCTTGCGAGCCAGTTCCTGGCCAACGCGATCGACGTACTGCTGCAGCTCTGGATCTTCGTAGATCCCGTAGCGTGCGATGATGTGCTGGTGATAACGCCGGCCCTGTTCGATTTCGTCGGACTCGGAAACCAGCGTAAAATCGTGCTCGCCGCTCACCGGATTGACCGCACAGCCTGTCAGCGTCAGGCCCAGTGCCAGCATCAGGGCGGTGATGTATTTCATGACTGGATTATTGGGTTTGCGGGGCGTAGATTCAAGGCAAAAAAAAGGGTGCCCGAGCACCCTTTTACGAAAACAGACGAAATTATTTGCCGTAGCGTTGACGAAACTTGTCGACCTGCTTGGCGGTTTGCAGAATGTGTTGCTTGCCGGTGTAGAACGGATGCGATTGGCTCGAAATTTCCAGCTTCAGCAACGGGTACTCGTTACCGTCTTCCCACTTGATGGTTTCACGGGTGGGTACGGTGGACTTTGTCAGAATGGCAAAATCGGACGAAATGTCCTGGAACACCACGTCTCTGTATTCGGGGTGAATGTCTTGTTTCATAACTGCTGTTTTCGGGTCTGGGCGCTAAGGGGCGCGAATTTTCGCCTTTTGGGCGTAAAAGTGCAAGTGTTTTTTAGGCGGAGAACTGTCCGGGATTGAGTTCAGTTAGCCGCACAACTTAAAGCGGTTTGTAATCAGAGTTTCATAAAACCTTGAGCAATCTATCAGAGGTGATTTTATCCACAAAAACTGTGGATAACTTTGTGCATAAACCTGTATGCATCCGGGCAGAGCCTGTAAAAACCTGTACTTTCGTTAGATTAGTCATTTTTTGACCAACTTTAAAAACTACCAATAATCAATAGCTTACGTAAGGTGAATTTTTCGGCGTCAAGATTTTTCAAAAACCGCTTGACATTTTTAGCATCTAAAGATTAGTTGTGCATAATTTCTCGAGAACTCTCGAAAATTGGCCTGTTATTTGCTGATTCGAGCGATAAAAATGCCGCCTGCAGGTCGTTCAAATGACAGAATCCGAGCTCGGTTGGCTTGATTCTGGCGCCATCGAATTCGAGTAAACCCTTGTCGTGCGCCGTTTCCAGGCCGGGTAGCACTTCATTTAACGGCAATCCGGTATTTTCATAGAACAGGCTGCTGGCAAACCCATCCTTCAGGCGCAGCGC
>JAACFA010000015.1 GCA_009937625.1 Gammaproteobacteria bacterium
CCAGCAGGCCCGCTTCGACCATGACTTTTAAATGGCGCGATACGCGCGGTTGGCTTTGCCCGAGAATCTTTACCAGTTCCGAAACGCTGAGTTCCCCGCGCGCGCACAGTGCCAGGATGCGCAGTCGCGTATGTTCTCCCGCGGCGCGCAAACCGACTAACAAGGCATCAAGTGTTTGCATTTTAATTTTATAATGATATAAAGATATCTTTATATGTTAATTTATAAACTGAAGAAGTCAAATGAAAAATTCCGACATTGGCACAGCGCTGCAACAACGTATCCTGCTACTCGATGGCGCCATGGGTACGATGATTCAGTCACATTCTCTGGGCGAACAAGACTACCGCGGCGAGCGTTTTCGCGACTGGCCGGTGGAACTACGCGGCAATAATGACCTGTTGTGCCTGACGCGGCCGGATATCATCCAGGATATCCACGAAACCTATCTCGAGGCCGGTGCCGATATCGTTGAAACCAACAGTTTTAACTCGACCCGAATTGCTCTGGCCGATTATCGGATGGAGTCGCTGACCGCGGAACTGAACGAGTCGGCGGCGCGACTGGCGCGTGCCGCGGTAGACCGCTTTAACGAGAAAGCGCCCGGGCAACCGCGCTGGGTCGCCGGTGTGCTAGGGCCAACCAACCGCACCGCAAGCCTGTCGCCGAAGGTCAGCGACCCAGGTTATCGCAACGTCGATTTCGAACAACTGGTCGAAGCCTATCACGAGGCGGCCAGTGCATTGATTCGTGGCGGCGTCGACCTGCTGTTGGTTGAAACCGTGTTCGATACGCTGAATGCACGTGCGGCCATATTCGCGATCGAGACGCTGTTTGACGAAATCGAACGGCGCCTGCCGGTAATGATATCCGGCACGATTACCGACGCCTCCGGGCGCACGCTGTCGGGTCAAACCTGCGAGGCTTTCTGGCATTCGATTCGCCATGTCCGGCCGCTCGCGGTGGGACTGAACTGCGCGCTCGGCCCTGCCGAACTGCGCCAGTACATCGACCGGCTGGCGGGCATTGCGGATTGCTATGTCAGCGCGCATCCGAACGCCGGCTTGCCCAACGAATTCGGCGGCTACGATCAGGGCGCCGCCGACATGGCGGCGCATATCGGCGAATGGGCGAACGCCCGCGCATATCGAAGCGATGCGTGCCGCGGTCGACGGCTTAACACCCCGGGTGCCGGTGCCGCCTGAGCCAGGTTGCCACCTGTCCGGGCTGGAAGCATTCAGCATCGGCGCCGACTCGTTGTTCGTCAATGTCGGAGAACGCTGTAACGTTACCGGATCGGCGCTGTTCAAGCGCCTGATCATCGAGCAGGATTACGATGCGGCGCTCAAGCTGGCGCGCGAACAGGTCGACAATGGCGCGCAAATCATCGATATCAACATGGATGAGGGATTGCTTGATTCGGTGTTGGCGATGCAATATTTTCTGAACCTGATCGCGTCCGAGCCCGATATCTCGCGCCTGCCGCTGATGATCGATTCGTCGCGCTGGGAAGTGATCGAGGCGGGATTGCGCTGTGTGCAAGGCAAATCGGTGGTCAACTCGATTAGCCTCAAGGCCGGTGAAGACGAGTTCCTGCGCCAGGCGAGGCTATGCCAGCGTTACGGCGCGGCGGTGGTGGTCATGGCATTCGACGAACGCGGGCAGGCCGATAGCATCGAACGACGCGTCGAAATCTGCGGCCGCGCCTATCACCTGTTGGTCGATGATCTTGGCTTCAATCCTGCCGACATTATCTTCGATCCCAATATTTTCGCGATCGCGACCGGTATGCCCGAACACAACCATTTTGGCCTCGCATTTATCGAGGCGACGCGCGCGATCAAGGCACAGCTTCCGGGAGCGCTGGTCTCGGGCGGGTTGTCGAACGTGTCATTTTCGTTTCGCGGCAATAACCCGGTGCGCGAGGCGATCCACGCCGTTTTCCTGTATCACGCGATTCAGGCCGGCATGGACATGGGCATTGTCAACGCCGGGCAACTGGCAATCTACGCCGATATTCCTCCGGTCCTGCGCGAGGCGGTGGAAGACGTGGTGCTAAACCGTGATGCCAACGCCACCGAGCGCCTGCTGGCGATCGCCGACAGCTACCGCGAACAGGACAGCGAGGGTGAAATCGCCATGGCCGAATGGCGCACATGGCCGGTCGATCAGCGCCTGCAGCACGCGCTGGTCAAGGGTATCGCGGACCATATCGAGCACGATACCGCCGAGGCCCTCCAGGTTGTCGAATCGCCGCTGAAACTGATCGAAGGGCCGCTGATGGACGGCATGAATATCGTCGGCGATTTATTCGGCGCCGGCAAAATGTTCCTGCCGCAGGTAGTCAAATCCGCGCGTGTCATGAAAAAAGCGGTGGCCTGGCTGGAACCGTTGATGCAGGCCGAGCAGGCAAAAGCCAGCTCCGCCGGTAAAGTTTTGCTCGCGACTGCGAAGGGCGACGTTCACGATATTGGCAAGAACATCGTTGGCGTGGTGCTGCAGTGCAATGGCTACGAGGTGATCGACCTCGGCGTGATGGTGCCAGCCGAGACCATCTTCAGGGCCGCGCGCGAACACCGGGTAGATCTGATCGGTATCTCCGGTCTGATTACGCCGTCGCTCGAGGAAATGAGCCACGTGGCGAAGGAGATGCAGCGCCAGGGATTCCAGATACCGCTACTGATAGGCGGCGCTACCACGTCGAAAATGCATACCGCTGTCAAGATTGCCCCGCATTACGAGCAACCCGTGGTTTATGTCCCGGACGCGTCGCGTTGCGTGGCAGTGGCGAGTCAGCTGCTAAGCGACCGCCGACGCGAAGAGTTCCTGGCGGGGCTCAACGAGGAGTACGGCCATTACCGCGAACGTTTTCAGGCCAGGCTCGAGCAGCGAGAGTTCCTGGGCCTGAGCGCGGCACGCTCGAATCGCCTGCAAACCGACTGGAAAAACTACCGCCCGCCCTTGCCGCAGCAACCTGGTATCCACAAGCTGACCGACTTCCCCATCGCCACACTGGTCGACTATATCGACTGGACCCCGTTCTTTAGCACCTGGCAGTTACGTGCAAAATTCCCGCGGGTACTGGAGCACGACGAATTCGGCGCCGAGGCGAGAAAGCTGTATGCGGACGCACAGTCGACGCTGGAAGAGTGGATAGACAGCGGCTGCATAAAAGCCAATGCGGTCTACGGTTTGCTGCCGGCCAACAGTGTCGATCATGACGATATCGAAATCTACGCCGATCGAGAGCGCAGCAGGGTGCTCGCCCGTGTCACCGGCCTGCGCCAACAGGCGGTGCACCCGGGCGATCGCCCCAACCTGTCGTTGGCAGATTTCATCGCGCCACGCGAAACCAGCTGCAGTGACTACGTTGGCGCTTTCGCGGTTACCGCCGGCATCGGGCTCGACCGGCTAATCGCTCGGTACGAAAAGGACCACGACGTGTACCGCGTAATGATGGCAAAGGCGCTATGCGACCGGCTGGCCGAAGCCTTCGCCGAGTACCTGCACCAGCAAGTGCGTACCCGGGACTGGGGCTACGCTGACGACGAAAATCTCGACAACACCGCCCTGATTAAGGAGCAGTACCGCGGCATCCGACCTGCGCCGGGTTACCCGGCAAATCCGGATCATCAGCAAAAAATCGTCATCTGGGAATTACTCGATGTCGAGGCCGTGACCGGTATCGGCCTGACAGAATCGCTGGCAATGTGGCCCGCGGCTTCGGTAAGCGGCTGGTATTTTTCGCATCCGCAGTCGCAATATTTCGCGGTCGGTAAAATCGCGCGCGACCAGGTGGTCGACTACGCGCAGCGCCGGGCGACCACGCTCGCCGAGGCGGAACATAATCTGGCGCCCAATCTGGGTTACCTGCCTGCGGATCAAGATGAACTCGAAGTAGCCTGAAGTCTTGCTAAATGACTGTTTTAGTGTCATAAATCCGCCCTTGCCAGCCTCCAATGTAAATTCCTGATACTCAATGCCTAACCTGTTCGAACAATTACTGGCTGAAAAGTCGTTTCTGCTTGCCGACGGCGCCACTGGCACCACCTTCTTCTCGATGGGTCTGCAAAGCGGCGACGCCCCTGAACTGTGGAATGCCGACCATCCCGATCGTGTCAGCAGGCACTACCAGGCTTTCGTCGACGCCGGTTCCGACCTGATTCTGACCAATAGTTTCGGCGGTACCCGCTACCGCCTGAAGTTACACAACGCCCAGGATCGCGTCACCGAACTGAACGTCGCCGCAGCGGCGATACTGCGCCAGGTCGTCGATAACGCCGGGCGGGATGTTGTCGTGGCGGGTTCGATCGGTCCTACTGGTGAAATCCTGGCGCCGCTCGGCACCCTCGAACCAGAAGCCGCGGTGGCGGCTTTCGCGGAGCAGGCCCTGGCGCTGGAACAGGGTGGCGCCGACGTCATCTGGGTCGAGACCATGTCATCGCGGGAAGAGGTCGAACTGGCGGTTCGGGGCGCACAGCAAACCGGTTTACCGATCGTGTTTACGATGAGCTTCGATACCAACGGCCGCACCATGATGGGAGTCGGCGCCGCCGACATGATGGGCCTGCATCATCGCCTCGGGGTGCACGCCTGTGGCACCAACTGCGGCATCGGCGCCTCCGAGGTCGTCGCGACGATTCTGAACCTGCAGGCCAGCAAGCCCGAAGGTGAAGACCCGATCCTGGTGGCCAAGGCGAATTGCGGCATCCCCGAGTTTATCGACGGTGAAATTCACTACAATGGGACGCCCGAGATCATGGCGCGTTACGCCGTCATGGCGCGCGACGCCGGGGCGCGCATCGTCGGCGGCTGCTGCGGCACCTCGGCCGAGCATGTCGCCGCAATGCGCCATGCGCTCGATACTATCGCGCCAGGCCCGGTACCGAGCATCGAAGACATCGCGCGCGAGCTCGGCGCCATCAGCGCCGGCGCGGCGGCCCAGGCCAGCGGCCAGCACCAAGTGAAGACGCGCGGCAGTTCACGCCGCCGACGCCGACGCTAATCACACCAGTCACCCCCGTGCAGGCGGGGATCTCTTAACACTACTTTGGCAGGGAATTCTCGCTTGCGCGGGAATGACTTCGACAAAATTTGGGCGTGCGTCAGCTACGGTACTCGACGCCGGGGAACACGCACAGCATCTCGAACAGCAGGTTGGCGGCAACCAGCGACGTGTTGCCGGAGATATCGTAGGCCGGCGCGACTTCGACCAGGTCACCGCCGACGAGATCGAGCCCGCGGCAGCCGCGCACGATCTCGAGCCCCTGGTGGACGGTCAGTCCCCCGATTTCGGGGGTGCCGGTGCCGGGCGCGTACGCCGGGTCGAGACCGTCGATATCGAAGGTCAGATAAACCGGCCCCGCCCCCAGCTGCTCACGTACCTCGGCCATCAATGGCGCCAGCGACCGGTACCCCCTCGGCCAGTCGAAATCCTCCGCTTCGTAACCGCTGGCACGCAGGCCTATTTGCACCATGCGTATCGGCTCGATCAGGCCTTCCTCGATCGCACGCCGAAACGGCGTCCCGTGCGCGACGCGCTCGCCGAACATGTGATCGTTGATATCCGCGTGCGCATCGACGTGCACGATCCCGAGCGGGCCGTGTTTCTTGTGCAGCGCTCGCAGTATCGGCAGTGAAATCGTATGGTCACCGCCGAGCGTCAGCGGCTTGCAGTCGTGTCCGAGGATTTCGTCGTAAGCCGCCTCGATGATGGCGACCGATTTCTGCAGATTGAAGGTATTGATCGCGACATCGCCAATATCGGCTACCTGCAGCGAGTCGAAGGGTGCCGCGCGGGTCGCCATGTTGTAGGGACGAATCAGGCAAGATTCGGCGCGAATCTGGCGCGGTCCGAAACGCGAGCCGCCACGATTCGAAGTGCCGATATCGAAGGGTACGCCAACGAAACCGACATCGAGTCCCTCGGCGCTGACCGCATGCGGTAAACGCATCATCGTGGCGATCCCGCCGAAACGCGGCATCTCGTTACCGCCAAGTGGCTGATTGAACTGCTTTTCACTCATATCTGACTCCATTTGCTTGCCGCCAGCCGAGCCGCTGTGATCGATTTTAATAGTAGGAACAAGCGTCCGAACTCACCGACCCCGTCGTATCGATCATAGGGTTTAGGGTTCACGCCGATCTAGACCCGGAAAGACGCGAGACCCTTCTTGGGTTTAACTTTGACCGCGTCTTGCGGATAGAGGTGCGCGAGCCAGTGTTTTTCCCAGATACGAAATCCTTTCGAGATCAGTAGCACGATGATCAGGTAAAGCACCGCGGCGGTGATAAAGCCCTCGTACGCGAGGTAATAGCGTCCATTGAGCCAGCGCCCGACGCCGAGCAAATCCTGGATGGTAATCGTGCTCGCAACCACCGAGCCGTGCAGCATGAAAATCACTTCGTTGGAATAGGCCGGCAGCGCGCGCCGGAAAGCGCTCGGCAGCACGATGCGCCGCAGTCGCATCGAGTTGCTGAAACCGCAAGCCTTGGCGGCCTCGATTTCGCCCTTGCTGGTGGTAATGATCGAACCGCGCAGCAGTTCGGTGGTGTAGGCCGCGGTGTTCAGCGAAAACGCAATCAGCGCACAGTACCAGGCCTGCGACAGTACCGGCTGCCACAGGGCAGTTTCCCGAATCCACTCGAACTGCCCTAGGCCATAGTAAATCAGGTAAGTCTGCACCAGCAGCGGGGTGCCGCGAAACAGGTAGGTAAAAGCCCACACCGGTGCATTCAGAAACGGATTATTACCGGCGCGAATGATTGCCAACGGAATCGAAATTATACCGCCGATGATCAGCGACAGCCCGGTCAACTTCAGCGTTATCCAGGCGCCCAGCAGGAAGCGGTCGAAGTTTTGCGCGATCAGTACGATGTCGATCGGCGACCAGGTATCGAGGAACTGGATGATGGCTTCACCCATCTTCCGACCTCACGATACCCTTACTGTATTTCTTGTCGAGCCAGCGCAGTCCGGCGTCGGATATCGCGGTCAGCACCAGGTAAATCATCAGCACCGCGAACATGAAGGTAAACAACTGGCGCGTCGAGCGCCCCGCGACGAAGCCGTTGTAGACCACGTCCTGCAGGCCGATCACCGAGACCAGCGCGGTCGACTTGATCTGCACCAGCCAGTTGTTGGAGAAACCGGGCAACGCGTAACGCACCATTTGCGGCCAGATGATGCGCCGGAAAATGGTGAAGCGCGACATGCCGCAGGCTACGCCGGCCTCGATCTGACCACGTGGAATCGCGAGAATCGCGCCGCGGAAGGTTTCGGTCATATAGCCGCCGAAGACCACGCCGATAGTGCCGACACCGGCGGCGAACTGACTGATTTCGGCGTAATCCCACAAACCGGTCAGGCTACCGATCTGGTTAGCGAGTTCCTGCCCGCCGAAGAATACCAGCAGTATCAGCACCAGGTCGGGCACACCGCGCACGATGGTGGTGTAACCGGCAGCAGTCTTTTGCGCCAGCAGGTTCTTCGACAGCTTGGCCCAGGCGCCGAGCAGCCCGAACATGACCGCGATTAACAGTGACAACACCGCTAGCTTGACGGTCACCCAGGTGCCTGACAGCAGTTGCCCCTGGTATTCGATAATTAAATCCACGCCGCTGTTTTCCTGTCAGTCACGCCCCGGCCAGGAATGCTGCTGGCCGGGACGTGGATTTAAGGCTTAACCGCCAAAGATATCGAAATCGAAATACTTGGCGTTGATCTTCTGATAGGTACCGTTCGCGCGGATCGCCTTGATCGCCTTGTTCAGGTCATCGCGTAACTGGGTATCCGATTTACGAACTGCCATACCGGCGCCGGGGCCGTGACAGGCTTCGTCATGCTGATCGCCGCCGACAAACTCGAAATCCTTACCGGCATCGGTCTTCAGGAAGCCATCGTCAGCCGCGATCGAATCTGAAAACTGGGCGTCGATGCGACCGATCGCCAGGTCCTGGAAAACCTCGTCCTGGGTGCCGTAGAGCACCAGTTCGACATCAGGGAACATCTTTTCCATGTAACACTGATGCGTGGTACCGCGCTGCAATCCGATGCGCTTGCCCGCAAGCCCGCTCTTACTGATTTCGAGCCCTGAACCTTTTTTGGCGACGAATTTGGCCGGAGTGTTGTAGTACTTGTCGCTGAAATCGACGCGCTTCTTGCGCTCCTCGGTAATCGACATCGAGGCGATAATGGTATCGAACTTCTTCGCCAGCAGCGCCGGAATCATACCGTCCCAATCCTGCTCGATCAGCACGCAGTTACGCTTCAGTTCGGCGCAAATCGCTTCGGCGATTTCGATATCGAATCCCTTCAGGGTTCCGTCAGACTCTTTCCAGGAAAACGGCGGGTAGGCGCCCTCGACGCCGACACGCAGATCGGCGGCCTGCACACTTCCCATTCCGAGAACCAGTAGCGCAAGGCTCAGAGATGTGAATATTTTTCTGAACTTCATGTTATTTCCTCACTTTGGTTGTGTTTCGCTGTGAAACATTCTTAATTTATGCCCTTCGGGCGTTTACTGCATGGTTCTCGACAGAAACTGTCGAAAACGGTCAGAATTCGGATTCTGGAAAATCTGTTTCGGGTCCCCCTTCTCCTCGATCATGCCCTCGTGCAGGAACACGACTTCCGAAGAGACGTCTTTAGCAAAACCCATTTCATGCGTCACCACCAGCATGGTGCGGCCTTCCTCGGCCAGGTCGCGCATGACTTTCAGCACTTCGCCGACCAACTCGGGATCGAGCGCCGAGGTCGGTTCGTCGAACAGCATTACCGCGGGCTGCATCGCCAGACCGCGGGCTATCGCCACGCGCTGTTGCTGGCCACCGGAGAGCTGGGCCGGGTAATAATCCTTGCGATCGTAAATTCCGACCTTCTGCAGCAGGGCCTCGCCCTGCTCGATAGCCTCGGCCTTCGGAATTTTAAGCACATGGATCGGCGCTTCGATGACGTTTTCGATTACCGTCATGTGCGACCACAGGTTGAAGCTCTGGAATACCATACCCAGGCGCGCACGCAGACGTTCGACCTGGTGGATGTCCTCAGGCTGATACCGCCCGGCTTTATCGGTATGCATACGGATCTTTTCCCCAGCGACATACACATCGCCGGCGGACGGGATCTCGAGCAGGTTGATACAGCGCAGGAAGGTGCTTTTGCCGGAACCGGAGGCGCCCAGGATCGAAATCACGTCCCCTTTGTGCGCCGTCATTGAAACGCCCTGAATTACCTTGTGATCGCCAAAGCTTTTGTGAAGGTCTACGACTTCAAGCGCCGCCTGGTCGCCTGATGCATTGCTCATTCGGTTTTACCCTCCCGGGGTTATCGCTATGGGGCGATACTTTCTAGTTATGGCCACATGGTAACACTTTTTTGCGGCGCGCCGCACTATTCGAATTGCCGGTCCAAACGGCGCTAACTGTGCAGCAAAAGCTCGATCATGCGCAGGGCCTGCGCGCCATAGCCGCCGCCGAACAGGTTTGCATGATTCAAAACGTGGTAAAGGTTGTAGAGGTCTCGGCGCCTTCGATAACCGGGATCGATCGGAAACCGCTCGCGGTAAGCCGCGAAGAAACGCTCACCCGGGTTACCGAACAACTCCATCATCGCCAGGTCGGCTTCGTGATCGCCGTAGTAGCAGGCCGGATCGTATATAACCGGGTTACCCGCCGCGTCGGCCGCCTGGTTTCCACTCCAAAGGTCGCCGTGCAGTAGCGAGGCCCGCGGCCGGTAGTCGATGAAAAAATTGCCCAGCGCCTCGACCAAACGGTGCCCGGCATCGATCAGGTCGGCATCGAAGCCGTTGCGCTCCGCGAGCCCCAGTTGAAAACCAAGCCGATGCAGTCGCCAGAACTCGACCCAGTCGTCGCTATAGGTATTGCGCTGCGGTGTGCTGCCGATGGTATTGTCGCAGTCGAAGCCAAAACGCGGGTGGCAACAATGATGCATCGCGGCCAGCGCCTGTGCCAGCCGCTCCGGCTGCGCGCGACCGCTGAGCTCGATGTACTCCATCACGATGTAAGCCTCGTCGCCCTGGCAGCCGGTCTGATAAACCTCGGGCACGCGAATCGCGTTGCTGGCGTTTATCGCGTCGAGCCCGGCGCGCTCGGCTTCGAACATCGGTAGCAGCCGCGCATGATTGGTTTTGACGAAACAGGTCTCGCTGCCGATCTCGACACGGAAGGCGCGGTTGATATCGCCTCCCGCAAGCGGCGTGGCGCGAACCTTAGCCGCCGGCAATCCCGACTGCCGTGTCAGCTCAGTAGCCAGTAGCTCCCAGTCCATCAGAGTATCCGGTACTCGCCGGGCCGCAGTTCGCCCAGCGTCCAGTCGCCGATCGCGATCCTGACCAGGCGCAGGGTCGGGTGCCCGACGGCGGCCGTCATGCGCCGCACCTGGCGATTGCGTCCCTCGTTTATTTCGAGCTGCAGCCACTGCGTCGGAATCTGTCGGCGCGCGCGTATCGGGGGATCGCGCGGCCATAGCCAGCCGGGTTCGTCGACAGCGCTGACTCGAGCCGGCCGGGTCAGGCCATCCTTGAGTTCGACCCCGCGCGCCAGCGTTTCCAACGCGGCCTGGTCGGGCTGGCCTTCCACCTGCGCCAGGTAGCGCTTCGGCATCTTGTGCCGCGGATTCGAAACCCGCGCCTGCAGCGCGCCATCGTCGGTTAACAACATCAACCCCTCGCTATCGAAGTCGAGCCGGCCGGCGGCATAGACGCCGGGCAGATCGATGTAGTCGGCCAGGGTTTGCTTACCGGGGTCGGGAGAAAACTGGCTCAGCACGCGGAAGGGTTTATTGAACAGCAGGCTGGTGGTCATCTTACTCCTGCCGACCAGCAGCCGCATCGAGCCAGGCTTGCCAGCGCGACCTGCGCGCGGCGTCGAAAGCCTGTTCCTCGAGCATATCATCCAGGGTTGCGCGGTCGATCTCGCCACGCGCGATCTCCACCTGCTGCATTTCGGGTATCCCGCAGTTGATGCGCGTCAGTCCGAGGCTGATATCGAGCAGGCCTTCGTTCTCGATCAGCGACCGCTGCACCCGCGCCGCGTAGCGAAACTTCATATCGCCGACTTCGTCCAGGTGGCGGCGCAGATTGTCGAGGCTATCGTATTTCTTCAACAGGCGCGCCGCGGTTTTCATGCCGATCTCGGGAATCCCGGGAATATTGTCGACCTTGTCACCCGCCAACGCCAGTTGATCGGCGATTTGCTGCGGGCGCACCCCGAATTTTTTACAGACCGCGCGGTAATCCAGCTTCTTATCGTCGAGATATGACCACCACCAATCCTGTTCGCCGACCAGCTGAGCCAGGTCCTTGTCCGCAGTCAGGATTGCAAGCGGTAAATGCGGCGATCGATGCCAGGCCGCCAGCGACCCGATCAGGTCGTCGGCTTCCCAACGATCACTGCTGACGCAGCTGATACCCAGCGCTTCGAGCCATTGCCGGCACCAGGCGAACTGGCGTTTCAGTTCCGCGGGCGCGGGACTGCGATTTGCCTTGTACTCGGGATAGATTGTCTTGCGCACCGATTGCGCGAGGCTCTCGTCGAAAGCGAATACCAGGCGACCGGGCGCCTGCTCGGTGAGCAGGCGGTAGACAAAGTCGCTAAAGCCGACGAAGGCCTGGTTGGGCTGCTGATGCACGTTCACCCGTTCTGGCTGCGGGCCAAACCAGGCGCGGAACACGAAAATGCTGGAATCGACCAGGAACAGGCGCATTGACTCAATCAAAGATAGCAACTAAGGATTAAAGATTTTACAACGGGGTTTGCTATATTCGCGCGCAAAATTTTCGACTTTACAATAAAGATGCAACGTTTCATCGCTATTCTGTTTTGCCTGCTGGTGACCGAGCCGGCCTTCGCGGCGACCTCGGTCCAGGATTTGCAGCAATTGATTTCGCAGCAGCGCTACGCCACGGCCACGCCAAACGGTGAGCAGGTGATGCAGCTGTTGTCGACCTGGCTGGCCGACTGGGAGAGCCTCGATCACGAGCGCTATCGACGTCGAGTACAGCAGGCTCAACATATTCAACTACCCCGGCGAAGAAAACCTGATGCTGATGCAGTTCGAGCAAAGCTACCGCAGCAACAACCTGAACGTCGATTCGCCGAAAGAGCTTTACCGGCGCAATACCGAGGCGAACTGGCACATCGTTTACGAGGGTAACCGCACATTCCCGGCCCCCGATACTGCCATCGTCGATAACTGATTCCGGACAATCATTGATCCCGGCGCAGGAATTCGCGCCTCATGTCATCGCCCTGCCGGGTCGCTTCGTCCCCTTGCGAAGCCCGCCCCATGTTCGGCCTGCAGCTGTCCGCTAGTTGCGATACTTGTGACAACCGACGCAACTGCCTGTCAGCCGGCCAAGCGCATAGTAATTCGGCGGATTGGCGCGGGCGTCGCGAATAGCGTTACTTACATCGATCTTGAAATCGTCGATATGCTCGTCAATGACGAGGTGATTGGTGGTGACGCCGCCACCGAATTCAGCGGTGAGGCCCTTGATCTTGTTTAGCAGGTCGAGGATGCGTTGCTGCTGATCGCCCCTGACGTCCGAGTCTTCCAGCTGGATTTCATCGAGCTGACGCAGGTAGAAACTGAGCAACACCATCTTGCTCCTTAGCTGGTCTCGCTCCAGGTAAACGTAATCGTTCGGATATGTCGCCTTGCGAATCTGGGCGCAGCCGAACACGACGCCAGCACAAAGTAAAGCGACCAGCACCAGTCGCAGCCTGTTATTGCCGCCTGGATTCGGGAAATTCGTTGGGTTCAGGCATTTATATTTCATATTAGCTATCACTGACTTCAGGATTGGAGGCCTCGGGCCTGTTACTCGTCAATTGACTGTTTATCGGATTAGTAGATCACCTCATGCTATTCCAGGCATTGACCTGAATCATGGCCCTGGCGATGAACGACCCGACACCGACTCCCGTAAACGATGTTGCTGGCCCATTCTAGCAGGCCCGGTTCCCGGATTAATTTCTGATCGATGCGAGGATAACAAACTTGCTGTTGGCGGCAACGGTTTCGCAGTTGCCGAACAGCTTCTTGAGCTTGGCGTGGTAGCCGAGATGGCGATTGGCGACGATACGCACCTCGCCGCCGGCTGCCAACACGCGGCGGGCATCCTTGAACATGCCCCAGGCGATAGCATCTCCCAAGCTGTGCTGCTGGTGAAACGGCGGATTGATCAGAACCAGGTCCTGGCTCGCGTCGGGAACGCCCGGCAGGCAGTCCCCGACCGTAAATACCGCGTCCCGAGTCCCCGCGAAAGCGTCCCGAAAATTTGCCTCGGCGCTGGCGATCGCCATGAAAGATTCGTCGCTGAATAGCAGGCCCGCGCCGGGATTGAGCGCCGCCGCGACCAGGCCCAGCACCCCGCAGCCGCAGCCGAGATCGACGATGTGTCGAAAACGCGGGTCCTGCGGCATATGCTCGAGCAACAGCCGGCTGCCGGGATCGAGGCGATCGCGACTGAACAGGCTGGCGTGATTCTGAATCCTGTAGCTTCGATCGACCACCAGTTCGTAGCTATCGGGGTAGGGACTCTGTCCCTCATTAATCGAGTGATCACGCTCAACCAGGATCAAGCGGCTTTTCTTGAAAGCCCGGGTCGTCGTCGTCGGGCCGATGATCGATTCGAACAGCTCGAGCGTGGAATTATGGATATTGCGCGCCATGCCCGCGGCGATGATATGGGTGTCGCGATGCAGTATCGCACGCAACGCGTAGAGCTGGTGCTCCAGCAATGCCCGCGTCTTCGGAATCTTGATCAACACGCAATCGACGTCGACGCTCGGAAAATCGATACCCGAGTTGGTTTTTACCTGGTCGACCGCATAACCGTTCGCCAGCAGGTTATCGCGCAGCGCCTGCTGCGCCAGGAAGGAATCGTTCCAGGAGTAAACCGGATGGTCGGCGAGTGCAACCGCGAGCGCGCCGAAAGCGTCGTTTAGTATCAGCAACCTGCCGTGCCGTGACAATACCTGGATATCGGCCAGGTGGTTCAGCAGGAATTCATCGGCCGCATCCCAGGCCTGCAGGTTGTCGTCGCGCGGATTGCGCTGCAGTTCGAATTCGCCCTGAGGTAGCAGCAGGGTTTTGTGCCGGTCGACCGGTAATGGCTTGTTCATACCCGACTTCTAAATGGCAGGGCCAGCATACCCGGCAACCGGTCGACCTGCCGCGGATCGCGAAATTCCGGGATGCCGATCGTCATCGCGTCATGACCCCGTTGCGGTTGATCGATGTAGGTACCGAAGGCCCGATCCCACAGCGACAGGTTGAAACCGAAGTTGCTGTTGGTTTCATCGCGCAGGATCGAATGATGCACGCGGTGCATATCCGGGGTTACCAGCAAGCCGCGTACCCAGCGATCGACGCTGCGCGGCAACCGTACGTTGGCGTGATTGAAAAGCGCCATGCCGTTCAGCAGAATTTCGAATACCAGCACTGCGAGCAATGCCGGACCGAGCAGCGCGATTACTCCCCACTTGATCAGCATCGAGACCACTATCTCGATGGTGTGAAATCGTGAACCCGTCGTCAGGTCGATATCGAGATCGGCATGATGCACGCGGTGCAGCCGCCACAGCAGCGGCACCCGGTGCATCATTAAATGTTGCAGGTAAATCGCGAGGTCGAGCAGCAGCACGGCCACCACGACCTCGACCCAGAACGGCAGCGCCAGCCAGTTGAACAGGCCCCAGCCCATGTCGTTCACCGAATAGGCGATGCCGACGGCCGCGGCCGGGAACAAAAATCTCAACACGACACTGTTGAGCAGCAGCAAGCCGAGATTATTGGCCCAGCGCTGCAGCTTCGAGACGCTCAAAACCCGCCGCGGCGCAAGCAGCTCCCAAACCAGCATCACGGTAAAGATGGCCGCAAAGAAACCGAGCCGGTAAGCGACTTCCTGCTCCAGCACCAGGGATTCGATGGTAGATTCCATAACCGGCATTTTCAGGCAAAACCCTCGACATTGACAGTCAAAATGAAAAAGCGCTTAATCGAGTTTCGGGAAAACACTCGAGATCCGGCGCCGACAACTGAAGGAGTAGATCGATGAATGCAACCACAAGTTCACTTGTGGACGCCAGAGGCGTCCCCGTTTCAGATTGCAAGCCCCAATCCCTGCAAGACTACGAGACCGCGCTGTTGCAGTTTCACAGTTATTTCGGCGACCCTACGGAAACCCTGTCGAAAACCCTGGAGGCAGACCCCGAGTTCGTCCTGGGGCATGTATTTTTCGCCAGCGCCCTGCTGATGATGACCGAACGACAGTACCTGCCAATGATCCGCGAGCACGTCGAGGCGGCGGAAGCGCTCGACAGTAAAGCCAACGCGCGCGAACGACAATTGACGCTGGCCGCGCGCCAGTGGATGGAAGGCGATTGGGACCGCGCCAGCCTGACCTGGGACCAGGTGCTGCTGGATCACCCGCTCGATGCAATGGCACTACAGCTCGGCCATCTAACCGATTTCTACCGCGGGGACTGTTTCAACCTGCGCGACCGGGTATGCCGGGTCATGACCAGCTGGGACAAGAGCGTTCCGGGTTACTCCTATATTCTCGGCATGCAGGCTTTCGGTTTCGAGGAATGCAACCAGTACGACAAGGCCGAACTGGTGTCGAACACCGCGCTGGAAATGGAGGCGCGCGACCCCTGGGCAATACATGCGCTGGCGCACGTGCTCGAAATGCAGGGCCGCTTCGACGAAGGCAAGACCATGTACCGCGAGCGCGAAAACGACTGGGCGCCCGACAACGGCTTCGCCTTTCATAACTGGTGGCACCTGGCCCTGTATCACATCGAGCACGAGGATTTCGACAGCGCCCTGAACCTGTACGACGAACAGATACTGCCGGACGATTCAGACGTCTCACTGCAAATGCTGGACGCCAGCGCGCTGCTGTGGCGACTGCTTCTGCAAGGTGTCGAGCCGGGATCGCGCTGGGATCGAATCGCGCAACTGTGGGCCAACAAGACCCCGGTCGAGAACGGTTACTATGCCTTCAACGACCTGCATGCCGTCATCTCCTTTGTCGGTGCGGGACGCTTCGACGCCGCCCGCGAAGTGCTGGCCGCGGTCGAGGCCGCGGCACGTGACAACGCCGGCGTGACGCGCATGATGGCGCAGGATGTCGGTATCGCGACCTGCCGCGCAATGATCGCCTTCGGCGAGCAGCGCTACGCGGATGTGCTGGACCAGTTGCTGCCGATTCGCACCGTCGCGCATCGCTTCGGCGGCAGCCACGCGCAACGCGATATCCTGACGCAAACCCTGATCGAATCGGCGCTGCGTGGTGACCGACCCGAGCTGGCGCGCAACCTGATCAGCGAGCGCAAGCTGCACAAACCGTTCACGCCGCTGAGCCAGCGTTTCGCGTCCAAGCTAGCGGCTTAGTACGATAAGAGCTGCTGCGGAGAGATGTTCAAGCAAGATTGCGCCGAGGCCCTGGGCCCGCATCACGATAAACCAGCCCTGACATGCTGACAGAAATCCTGGTTCTGCTGTTTCTATCCGTGGTCAGCGTCGCGTTGTTCCGGCAACTCGATATTCCCGCTGTGCTGGGTTACCTGGTGGTGGGGCTGCTGGCCGGAGACCGCGCCTTCGGCCTGATTCAGGATTCGCATGCGATCGAGCAAATCGCTGAAATCGGCGTCGTGTTCCTGTTGTTCACCATCGGGCTCGAGGTCTCCATTCCGCGCCTGATCGCAATGCGCAACATCGTCTTTGGCATCGGCCTGGTGCAGGTGGTGATATCTACTTTAAGCACGCTGGCACTGGGCATAATGTTCGGGCTTAGCTGGCCGGCCGCGTTTGCCGTTGGTGGCGCGCTTGCGATGTCGTCCACCGCGATCGTCACCAAGCTACTGACCGAGCAGTACGAACTGCACCTGCCGCACGGCAACATATCGCTCGGCGTGCTGCGATTTTCGCCGAACCGGGCGAGGGCTCGCTACTGGTGCCGATCAGCCTGGCACTGGCCAAGGGTGCACTCGCCTTCGCGGTAATTTTCTACGCCGGGCAATACCTGATTCGACCCGCTGTACGCATGATCGCCGCCACGCATTCGAGCGAACTGTTTACGCTGTTCATCCTGCTGATCGCGTTGCTTGCAGCCTGGCTTACCTGGCAACTCGGGCTATCGCTGGCGATGGGTGCCTTCCTGGCGGGCATTATGCTCGCCGAAACCGAGTATCAACATCACGTCGAGAATGAAATTCGCCCGTTTCGCGACGTTCTCTTGGGGCTGTTTTTCATTTCCGTGGGATCGCAGTTCGACTGGCATATCATCCTCGATGAAACGCTCGAAGTAGCGGTTATGACCCTCGGGTTGATCGCCGGCAAGGGGCTTGCGGTTACCCTGATCACCGCCGTCGCGGGCTACGGCAGGGGGATCGCGATTCGCGCCGGGATTCTGCTCGGCCAGGGCAGCGAGTTCGGTTTTGCGCTGCTGGCAGTCGCCATTACTTCCGGCCTGCTGAGTCTCGACCTGAGCCAGCCGATCATCGCCGCCATCATTCTCAGCATGGCGATTTCGCCGATGCTGATTCGCCACAACGAAGCCATCGCGCTGCGCTTCGCGCCGGAATACGCGGGCAGCCTCGACCGCGTCGAACTCGACATCGCGAGCTCCTATTCGGATATGCAAAATCACGTTTTGATATGTGGCTTCGGTCGCACCGGGCAAAACCTCGCTCAATTCCTCAAGCGCGAAGGCATTCCATTCGTCGCGCTCGAGATCGACACCGAGATCGTACGCGAGGCGCGCGAAGCGGGCGAGCCCGTATTTCTCGGCGACAGCAGCAACCCGGAGATCTTGCGCCTTGCGGGTATCGAGGCGGCTCGCGTGCTGGTGGTTTCGTTTACCGGGTACAAGGCTGCCGAACATATCGCCAAAGCCGTCAGGGAGCTGCGTCCGGAAGTTCCACTGATCATAAGAACCCGCGATGATCTTCATCTCGAGAGCCTGCTCGAATGCGGCGCCGACGAAGTCATTCCCGACACCATCGAATCGAGCATGATGCTGGCGCGCCACACGTTCGCCGCGTTGGGAGAAGACCCGCGGGCTATCGAGGAAATGCTGGACGAGGCGCGCGCGGGGCACTACGCCCGGATTCGCGCGTTTTTCCACAGCCTTAAGGATGTTGACCTGCAGACGCCAGACAATCATCATCTGCACAGCATCGAGTTACTGCCTCGGTATCACGCGGTCGGGCGCAGCATCGAATCGCTGCGTCGCCTGCAGCAAATCCGGATAATCGGACTGCGCCGCAACAACGTTACCAGCGACGATCCGCGTTCAGAGGTTGAGCTCAAGCCCGGCGACGTGCTAATCGTCGAGGGCCATCCGGACGATATACAGGCAGCTGAAATCGAAATCATGTCAGGACTCTAGGCCAACATGACAGACCACCCTTCAGCGAGGGCGCCGGCACTGACGTGGCGGCTGCGGGTCTCGCGGCGAGCGCGCTACGCGAAACTGCAAATCAAACCCTATGGCGGGCTGGAAGTCGTTATTCCGACTCGGTTTCCGCGCGCCGATGTTCCTTTCCTGGTGGCGAAACACGCCGACTGGGCGCGCCGCCAGCTCGACAAGCAGGCCAGGCTGCGGCAATCGATTCGTCCACCGCAGCATCTGGCACTGGCCTACGACAACAGTTCGACCCCGGTGATCTATCCCAACCAGTCGCTGGCATTCAACTACGACCTGTTCAGCGAGTCGCCGCTCGAACGAATCGTCATCGAGTCCGATAGCCAACCGCAGCAGATACGCGAGCTGCGCGCCTGGATTCGGCAGCGGGCCAGGGCATTGTTACCGCAACGCCTGGACGAGATATCGCGCCGGACCGGGCTGGATTTCAGGCGCGTGACGATTCGCAGTCAAAAAACACGCTGGGGCAGCTGCTCGAGCCGCGGGCATATCAGCCTCAACGATCAACTGCTGTTCCTGCCCGCCAGTACCGTCGATTACCTGATGATTCACGAGTTATGCCATACCCACCACCTCAATCATTCGCATCAATTCTGGCAACTGGTAGAAAGCCGCTGCCCCGATTACCGCAGCCACGAAAAGCTGCTCAGCCGCTCACGCAACCTGGTGCCCGACTGGTTCCTGATGGATCTCTTTAGCTGACAGCCTAACGGCCATCGGCCCGCTTCTTTTATTCTGGAGAAGATGGATTGTCCGCACCGGGTCATACGGGCCGCGGTACGGTTAGTTCGGCTGGCTGCGTTGCATGTACTCGATTTTGTTTTCGATCAACAAGCTCTTGGCTCGCGACAGGGAGGTCTGGCTGGCAAAGGGCCCTAATTGTACGCGGTGCCAGGTTTCGTCATTGACCACGGCAGACTTGACCGAGGCCTGCAGACCGAGGAAGGCCAGTTGCGCCTTCAGGCTGTCGGCCTCTTCGGCGCTCTGGAACGATCCGACCTGCAGAATGGACTGGTCCACCGCCTCCTTGTTGATACTCGGATTTTCGATCGCGGCGCGCTCTTCGTCGGAAATCGGGATATCGACCTTGCGTTTCGGTAATACCGAGTAGAAATCGATGGTCGGCTTGTTTTCGCTGCCGACCTGAGGCTGTTCACTGCTGCTACCCGCACCGCTGTCGACGATTTTCTTATCGAGAAACAGGATGAAGGCGACGAAGGAAAACAGCATCAGGAAAAGGAATGTCCAGACCCAGGGCGATGTCGACTGTTTCTGTGCCATATTGACGCGCTACATTTTTTCGGGCGCGGAAACGCCCATCAGCTTAAGGCCGTTGCGCAATACCTGCCCCACCGCAGACGCCAGCGCGATGCGGGCGTCGCGCAACTCCACGTCGTCGACGATAAACTGGTGCGCGTTGTACCAGGAGTGAAAGTGGTTGGCCAGTTCACGCAGGTAGTTGACCACCAGGTGCGGTTCGCGGCGCAGGGCAGCGGACTCGACGCGCTCGGGAAACAGGCCCAACTGTTTGACCAGCGCCTGTTCGTGCGCGTTGTCGAGACGCGCCAGGTTGGCCTCGGCGCTCGATATCTCTAATCCCTTCTCGACGCATTGCCGGTGCACGCTGCAGATTCGCGCATGCGCGTATTGCAGGTAATAGACCGGGTTGTCGCTCGATTGCTCGCGCGCCAGGTCGAGGTCGAAGTCCATGTGCTGCTCGGCCTTGCGCATTACGTAAAAGAAACGCGCGGCATCCTGCCCGACGTCTTCGCGCAGCTGCCTGAGGGTGACAAATTCCCCGGAGCGGGTCGACATCGAAATCTTTTCGCCGTTTTCGAACAGGTTCGCAAACTGCACCAGCTGGATCTCGAGGTCAGCGGCGCTATAACCCAGCGCGCTCAACGAGGCCTTGACGCGGGCGATGTAACCATGATGGTCGGCGCCCCAGATATTGATGACCTTGTCGAACCCGCGCTCGAACTTGTTCATATGGTAGGCGATATCGGAAGCAAAATAGGTGGTCTGGCCGTTCTCTCTGCGTACCACGCGATCCTTCTCGTCGCCAAACTCGGTCGAACGAAACCACAGCGCACCGCTCTGTTCGTATACATGACCGTTATCCTGTAACCGGGTGATGGCGGTTTCGATCAAACCCTCGTCGCTTAATGAGCGTTCCGAAAACCAGCAGTCGAAATCGACGCCAAAAGCATGCAGGTCGTTGCGGATAACCTCGACCAGCGTATTCAGCGCGAGATCGAAGACGATGCCGTAGTCATCCTCGCCGAGCAGGCCGTGGGCATTGGCGATCAGGTGATCGATGTGTTTTTCCTTGTCACCGGCAGGCGCGTCCTCGAACACGTCGGCATAAACCTGCGCCGCGGGCCGGCGAAAACGCTCACCGTTTTCGCGATGCAGGGTCGCGGCGATATCCCAGACGTAGTCGCCCTGGTAACCGTTACTCGGGAATTCGATGGATTCGCCACAGAGCTCGAGGTAACGCAGCCAGGTCGAGGTACCCAGTATGTGCATCTGGCGCCCGGCGTCGTTGACATAATATTCTCTCTGTACCTCGTAGCCGACAAATTCCAGCAGGTTCGCCAGGGTAGCGCCATAGGCGGCGCCGCGTCCGTGACCAACGTGCAGCGGCCCGGTCGGATTTGCCGACACGAACTCGACCTGGATTCTGCCGCCCTGACCCAGCAGGCTGCGTCCGAAGCTATCGGCCTGCTCCAGAATCCGGTTGACGATCGACTGGCTGGTGCCGCTGGCGACGAAAAAATTGATGAAACCCGGACCCGCAATCTCGATCCGGTCGATACCGCCGGCGGCAGCGATCCGGTCGACGATCAACTGCGCGAGGTCGCGCGGAGGCATGCCTGACGGTTTCGCCAGCATCAGCGCGATGTTCGAGGCGTAGTCACCCTGGGCAGGGTCTTTCGACGGCGTTATCTGGATATTGTAGCCGAGCCCGGACGGGATCTGCGAAGCCTGTTCAAGCTCGAGCAGAGCCTGCGCGATCAGATCGTTAATGATTTGCTTCAAAGACTGGAACCCGCAACCGGAAGGCAAAAATGAACGGGGATTTTACCCGAGGCGATCAGCCCGGGCCAGCCATCTTTGCAGGCTTTTCTCGGCATCGTAACTATTTACGGCAGAATCTTTAAAACCCGCGCCGTATTCCAGGATTAGAGGTCGTAAGCGTCAACGTCGATGCTCCAGCTCACACGCGCGCTGCTCGACAGCTCCTCGATAGCGGGCATGGCCTGTTTTAACACCGAGCGCAGCACCTGGTAATCCTGCGAGATCAGGCACAGTTGGGCGCGGTAGCGGCCAATGCGGCGCGTCATCAACGCCGGCATCGGGCCGACGCAGCTGAGCGCGTCGAAACGCCTGGCGTTAGCCAGTAACGCCTTGATGTCCTCCAGTTTTTGCAGCGCGGCCTTGAGTTCGACGGCATCCGCGCGAAACATTACGACGCGCGCATAGGGCGGGAAACCGAAACTGCGGCGTTCCCGCAGCAGGCTGCCAGCAATTTCGCGGTAATCCTGGCGCAACAGCGCCTGCATCAGGGGATGCTCGGTAAACCGCGTTTGCAAAATCGCCTCCCCCTGGCGATCACCCCGCCCGGCGCGCCCCGACACCTGGAACAGGGTCTGCACCAGGCGCTCGCTGGCGCGATATGACGCGCTGAACAGGGCCTGGTCGGCATCGAGAATCACGCTCAGGGTAATCGCCGGGTAATCGTGGCCCTTGGCAATCATCTGGGTGCCGATCAGGATGCAGGGCGCACCGCTTTGCAACTGTTGCAGGCGCGATTTGAGCGCTTCACGAGATGCGATCACATCACGATCGATACGCACAATCGGCGTTTCCGGATAGCGCTGCGCCAGCCCCTGCTCGAGCTGCTCGGTGCCGATGCCGTAGTGCTTGACCTCGTCATGACCGCATTCGGGGCAGTTCTCCGGCACCCCCTGGCTGTAGCCGCAATGGTGGCATAACAAGCCGTGCACCGACTGGTGCAGCGTCAGGCGCGCATCGCAATGCTGGCACAGCGCCTGCCAGCCGCACTCGTGGCACATTACGATCGGGGCGAAGCCACGGCGGTTAAGATAAATCAGTACCTGGCCGGAAGCCGCCAGGTGTTGCTCGATACGCGCGAAGGTCTGCGCGCTGCAGCCGAACTCGAAGCGACTGTTGCGCACATCGACGAGTTCCAGGCGCGGCGGCGGAAAGCGGGTTGGCCGACGATCGATGAAGTAGCGGTAATAGGTATCGCGACTGCAGTTGCAGATGCTTTCCAGCGACGGAGTCGCAGACCCGAGGACGATCGGAATATCGAGCATTTGCGCGCGCTTGATCGCGACGTCGCGCGCGTGATAGCGGATCCCGTCTTCCTGGCGATAAGAGTGATCATGCTCTTCGTCGATGATGATCAGGCCGAGATCCCCGCATTGCGAAAACAGGCTAGAACGGGTACCGAGCATGATGCTGACCTCGCCACGGCGGAACCGGTCCCAGGCGTGAAACCGCCGGGCCTCGGTCAGGCCAGAATGCGAAATTTCGAAGCAGGTGCCGAAGCGCTGCTCGACACGTTGAATCAACTGGTTGGTGAGGCCGATTTCAGGTACCAGGTATATCACCTGTTTGCCGGCATCCAGACACACCTGAATCAGGCGCAGATATATCTCTGTCTTGCCACTGCCGGTGATGCCATCAAGTAAATGCACGGCGAAACTTCCCAGTCGGGGCTCCAGTTCCCCAAGTATGGTGCTCTGCTCCGGACTTAGCGGCGGGACTTCGGGCGTGGCCGGCGGGTCGGGCGGGCGATCCATCCACCGCCAGCACAGCAACTGCTTCTCTTCCAGAGACTTAACCACCGGGTGCCAGTTGGGATTGATTTCCTTTAGCTCGGCCGCGGTCAGCCCGGCTTGCCGCTCGAGCAAGGCCTGGCAAATTTGGTACTGGCGCGGCGACCGTCGGCGAAGCTTATCGATTACTTCCGCGTCGGTCGTGTTCAGCCTCCAGCATTTAACCCGGGTCGAGCTATACTGCCGCGCACCGCGCAGGTAGCCTGGCAGACACTGGAACACCACATCACCGAGTGGTTGCAGGTAGTAATCCGACATCCAGTGCGCCAGTGACAGCATATGCGCGTCGAGCACCGGTTGTTGATCGAGAAGGGCCTGCACCGGCTTGATGCGCGTCCGATCGAACTCGCTGTCGACACTGGCGTCGAGCAGCACCCCGGTGCGAATGCCACTGGTAAAGGGCAGACGATAACGGGTGCCCGGGATTGCCGGATCACCCTCCGGTAACGCGTATTCGAACACGCGGTACAGCGGCAGCGCGATGGCGAAACGGGCGAAACGGGTTTGCGGCACGCGATTAACTCGAGTTTAAAGTTGAATCATACTCGAATTGACAGCCACGCTCAGCCGCATAAACAGGTAAAAGTCGAGATTCACTTAGCACGCTTTATTAAAGTCATTTCGAGTAAGTAATTGCTAAATTATTAAGAAATGGTGACAAATGGTTTTATCCACATTTTCTGTGGATAAGTCTGTGCATGAAATGCCGACAACGCGCTGCAAGCCGCATTATTGCTCGTCATCTATTAAATTGTTCATTTTTTCGTCGTTTTTATTTTTGCTTATAATTCATACACTTACAAAGACTGATCAAATATTGACCGCTAATTCGGGAGAAAATGAGGGACAGATAGGCAGGCACAATCACTCATGTGCATATCTTCGCACTGTCAATAGTTCCCGGTTATTTTTTTAAATAATTTTATTAATCGAATCAAAATATTTGATCGAAAATTACAATTATCGTTCTGAGTAAAAAATATTCGCGCCGGATTCCCAGTGACATTGAAAGGCGCGCCGATTAAACTGGCCGCGTTTTTTGACCCGAGTCTAGCCATGCCCGCCAGAACCGCGGTACTACTATCCAACCTGGGAACACCCGACACGCTCGAGCGCGCCTCGGTGAAGCGCTTTCTGCGCGAGTTTTTATCCGACCCGCTGGTCGTCAGGCTGCCGCGGCTGCTATGGCTACCGCTGCTGCACGGCGTCATCCTGCCGTTGCGCAGCGGCAAGACGCTGCAGGCCTACAGCCGCGTCTGGGGCGAGGAGGGCTCGCCGCTGCTGGCCTACTCCAACCGCCAGCGGCAGGCGCTGCAGCAGAAACTGCTGGAACGGGCGCACGTCGATCTGGTAATGCGTTACGGCAACCCGTCCTACCTGTCGGTGCTGCGCCTGCTGCGTGACGCCGGAGTCGAAAAGCTGGTGGTGCTGCCGCTGTACCCACAGTACTCGGTGACGACCACCGCGACCAGTTACAAGCACCTGATGACCATGCTCAGGCAATTGAACTGGAAGCCAGCCCTCGAATTCATCGGTTATTATCCAGATAATCCGGCCTATATCGACGCGCTGGCAGAGTCGGTGCGCGAGCACTGGCAGCAACAACAGCGGCACCTACTGATGTCTTTCCACGGCCTGCCGCAGGCCAATATCGACCGCGGCGATCCTTACCAGCGACAATGCGAGACTACCGCCGGCCTGCTGGCGGCGAAGCTGGGACTGGATGATTCACAGTGGTCGATCGGCTACCAGTCGCGCTTCGGCAAGCAGGCCTGGATTCAGCCCTATACTTCTGATGTGCTGCAGCAGCTGGTCGGGCGCGGCGTCAAGGCGGTGGACGTCATCTGCCCGGGCTTCTCGGCGGACTGCCTAGAAACCCTGGACGAGATCGAGGTCGAGTACCGCGAGGAGTTCCTGCACCTGGGCGGTAAGGAATTCAGCTACATCCATGCGCTCAACGACCGCGACGCTCACATCGAAATGATGCGTAGCCTGGTCGAGCCTTTCCTGGAGACCGAAGGCGCGCCCGATTCGGAATGAATTATCAGCGGCGGGCGATGTCAATGAATACTTCCGTGTCAATACCGCGCTTAACCATCAAAGAGTTTTGAATCATGTTTAAATCTTTCTTCCCGAATCCAAAGCTGTTCTTCATGTCGGTGGTGATTTACGCGGCCGTCTGCAGTTTCGTCTGGTACAGCTTCAACGAGCATATCGGCGCCGTTCTCGGCTTCGACCTGACGTCGTCCGAGCCGGTTATCGGGCTGGGACATTTTTTAACCGATTCATTCTTGCTGTTTTATATCTACTACGTTGCCTGCTGCGCCCTGTTCGCGGCGTTCTGGTTCAGGCTGGCCCCACACCCCTGGCAATGGTGGTCGATCGTCGGTTCGATGCTAATCCTGTTCTCCACCTATTACTCGGTGCAGGTATCGGTTGCGATCAATAACTGGCGGCGGCCTTTTTTCGACCTGGTGCAAAATGCGCTGGGCGGTTCAGCGTCGCAAAGCGGCGATAATATCGAGGTGACGAAATCAGCAGAGGCAATCTCGTCGGACTCCGCCGGACTCTACGACCTGATTCTCGTTTTTGCCGAAATTGCTTTCCTCTTCGTGTTCGTTTTCGTCGTCACTCGCTTCTTCGTGAGCCACTTTATTTTTCGCTGGCGCACCGCCATGAACGACTATTACACCGCGCAGTGGGAGCGAGTGCGTAAAATCGAGGGCGCCTCGCAGCGGATCCAGGAAGACACCATGCGATTTGCTGAAATCATGGAAGGCCTGGGGGTTTCGATTGTCGACGCGGTGATGACGCTGTTCGCGTTTCTACCGGTGCTTTGGGCCCTGTCCGAGTATGTAAAAGAGCTGCCCCTGGTTGGCGAGATTGCCCATCCGCTGTTCGTTGCTTCACTGGTATGGTCGATATTCGGCACCGGCTTGCTGGCGATTGTCGGCATAAAACTGCCCGGCTTGTTCTTCAAGAACCAGCGCGTGGAAGCCGCTTTTCGCAAGGAACTGGTATACGGTGAGGACGATGATTCTCGCGCTCAACCGATGACGCTGAAAGAGCTGTTCGCCAACGTACGCAAGAACTACTTCAAGATTTACTTTCATTACATGTATTTCAATGTCGCCCGAGGCATGTACATTCAGGCGGACAATATCTTCGTCTACGTGCTGCTGATACCGACGATTGCCGCCGGCGCGATTACCTTCGGCATCCTGCAGCAAATACTGACCGCCTTCAGCCAGGTCAGCAATTCGTTTCAGTACCTGGTGAATTCGTGGACCACGATTGTCGAACTGTTGTCGATTTACAAACGCTTGAGCTCCTTCGAGGCGGCAATCAAGAACCAGCCACTACCGGCCATCGATCAACTGGCGACATGAGCCAGCGGCGTTGTGACTGCAGGACAGCGACCGGAAAGCCATGTGCCTGATCCTGTTTGCCTATCGCCAGCACGCGGATTACCCGCTGATCCTGATTGCCAACCGCGACGAGTATTACGCACGCCCGACGCGTAACGCACACTGGTGGGACGATAAGCCGATGCTGGCCGGGCGCGACCTCGAGGCTGGCGGCACCTGGCTCGGCATCAGCCGCGAGGGCCGCTTCGCCGCGGTTACCAACGTGCGCGAGCCAGGCGGTATGAAGCCCGGCAAGAAATCGCGCGGTGAGCTGACGGTGGATTTCCTGGCAGGCGCCACTCCCGCCGAGTCCTACCTGCAGGAACTAACGACAAGGGACGGTGACTATGCCGGCTTCAACCTGCTGCTCGGCGACAGCCGGGGATTCTGGTTTTACTCCAATCGCGATCACGGCATTCGCCTCATCGAACCCGGTGTTCACGGCATCTGTAACGGCGCCTTCGACGAACCCTGGCCCAAGCTAAGCTCCGGCAAGGCGGAACTGGCGTCGATACTCGAAGGCGATATCGTCGCCAGCGAGCTGATGGAAATCCTGACAGACCACCAGACCGCGGCCGACCACGAGTTGCCGCAGACCGGTGTACCGCTCGATGTCGAGCGTATGCTGTCGAGTCGCTTTATCCGCTCGCCCGAGTACGGCACCCGCGCCTGCACCGTGTTAACCATAGATCGCCACGGCAAGGTCAGTTTCAGCGAACAGAATTTCCGCGACGCCGACCACGGTGGCGAATTGGTAACCGAATCTTTCTCTCTGGAACCTGGATTATTCGAATGACTGGAATCGTCAGTCCAGCTTAAACAGGGTTTCGGCGTTACGGTTGAGAGTGGCGGCCAGATCCGCGGCGTCGCACTGGCGCAATTCAGCCATGGTTCGAAGATGCTCGGTTATATAGGCCGGCTCGTTGAGCTCACCACGATGAGCGGCGCCGGGCTGATCGGGGGCGTCCGATTCCATCAGCAGCGCGTCGTCGGGCATGGCCGCGACCACGGCGCGCAGTTTGTTGGCGCGCTCGAAACTGACGGTTGCCGCGATGCCCAGCTTGAATCCGAGATCATACAGCTGCCGCGCCTGCTGCAGGCTGCCAGCAAAGCTGTGCACGACGCCACCGCTCCCGTGAAGACGCAACAGGCTGATGACGTCGTCCATCGCCCTGCGCGCGTGCACGATTACCGGCAGCCGATGGTTCGCAGCCAGCTGCAACTGCTCGGTAAAGAGTTGTCGCTGCCATTGCTCGTCGACCCTCGAAGCGTAAAAATCGAGGCCGCACTCGCCCACTGCAACCGGCTGCTCGCGCTCGAGCCATTCATCCAGTTCGCGCAGGTGCGCCACCTGGTGCTGCTCGACAAACCAGGGATGCAAACCGTAGGCTGCATACAAACCCTCATGCGTGGTGCATAGCTGCTTGAGCTTGTCCCAGCGATTCGCGCTGGTCGCCGGAATCACCATGCGCCGGACACCGGCCGCGACGGCACGTGCAATCACGGCATCACGCTGTGGGTCGAAGCGGTCATCGTCCAGGTGACAGTGGCTGTCAATTAGTTGCATGCGGTGGCTCCAGCTGGATACGCTCGAACCCGAGCTCGATACATTCGCGCTCGTAACTTCATCAGTCGTTGCGGCGTTGCATCAGGTCGCTGATGATCGGGGTTAGAATAATCTCCATCGCCATCCCCATTTTGCCGCCGGGTACGACTATCGTGTTGCGGCGCGACATGAAAGCACCGCTCACCATAGACAGCAGATTGGTAAAATCGGTGTTGCGTATATCGGGTTTGCGGAAACGGATCACGACGAAACTCTCGTCCAGCGTCGGTATGTCGCGCGCGATAAAAGGATTCGACGTATCCACCGTGGCGACGCGCTGGAAATTGATATCGGTTTCGGAAAACTGCGGCGTAATGTATTTAACGTAGTCCGGCATGCGCCGCAAGATACTGTCGACCACCTCGTGCTGGCTGTAGCCGCGTTCGGCGCTATCGCGATGAATCTTTTGAATCCACTCGAGATTGACCACGGGCACCACCCCCAGCTTGAGGTCGACATAACGCGTCATATCGACCTCGGCAGTCTTCACCAGGCCGTGCAGCCCCTCGTAAAACAGTAAATCAGTGCCAGGCTCGATCTCTTCCCAGGGTGTAAAGTCGCCCGCCACGCACGCCATGCCGAGGCGTTCGCCATGGCGGCGCGCCTCGTCATCGTCGTGCAGGTAGAAACGCCTCTGCCCGCCACCAGTTTCGCCATAGGTGCGGAACAGCTGCTGCAGACGCTCAAACCGGTTGGCCTGTTCACCGAAATGACTGAGCCTGACGCCGGCGTTGCCGGCTTCCGCCATCTTCTGCTGCATTTCAGCGCGGTTGTAGCGATGGAAGCTATCGCCCTCGATAACGACCGAGCTAATATTCTGCCGATGAAAAATCGATTCCAGCGCTTTCTTGACGGTCGAGGTTCCCGCACCGGACGAGCCGGTGACGACGATTACTGGATGCTTTCTCGACATGTTGCTAACTCCGCCTGGCTCGAGCGCCGATTTTAGCCTGTTTTACAAGCGCCGGCGACGATTGCTACGCCTTCGGCTTTGTAGCTGCAGGTAATATTGTGTAGACTATTTTGGATATTCCTGTCTCATCTTGTCAGCGCTAAAATTCTTTGGCACTACTTGATCCAAGCGGAGCTATAAACGGATACAAAAACCAGCAGGAGGGGGACGCCTGGCTGGTGTTTAGTTATTGAGGATTCGACCAACCTTTGAGCAGATTATCGAGAATACTCAGGACCAGGCTAAAAAGGGTCCGGCTGAAAAAGCTGCGCAGCACAAAATGGTTGGCCGGAATACTTTTCGTCATGCTGGGCTGGTATGTTACGGGGGTCACTCCAAGCACTGAAATTGCGTGGGTTGCCGGCCTGCTGTTTTTCACCATTTACCTGTTCATCTTCGAAATTGTCAAGGTTGACGAGGCCGCGGTCACCATCATGGTGCTGCTCGGCGTTTCGTCGCTGCTGGCGCCGGTCATGGGGCTCGAGCAGGGGCTGGTCGACACGCACCACCTGTTCGATGGCTTCGCCAGTAACGCGGTGATGTCAATCATAGCGGTCATGATCATCGGTGCCGGACTCGACAAGACTGGCCTCATGAGCAAAGTGGCCGCCTACATACTGCAGGTCGGCGGCACCTCGGAGAGCCGGATTATCCCGATCGTATCTGGCACCGTCGGCATCATTTCCTCGTTCATGCAAAACGTTGGGGCCGCGGCGCTGTTCTTGCCGGTGGTGAGCCGCATTTCGGCGCGCTCCGGGCTGCCGATGTCGCGCCTGCTGATGCCGATGGGCTTTACCGCGATCCTGGGCGGTACCGTCACCATGGTCGGCTCCTCGCCGCTGATACTGCTGAACGACCTGATACTGACCTCGAACCGGGCGCTGCCGATTTATCAGCAAATGAGAACCTTTGACCTGTTCGCGGTGACGCCGGTGGGGCTGGCGCTAGTCGCTACCGGAATCATCTATTTCGTGCTGGCGGGCAAGTTCGTGCTTCCCAAGGCTTCCTCCGAAGCCACCGCCGCGGTTACCGGCAGCAGCAAGTACCTCGAGGAAGTTTACGGCGTCAACTATATGCTGTTCGAGGTAAACGTGCCCGCGGATAGCCCCCTGGTCGGGCAGGTACTAAATGATATCGAATCGATCAACAAGATCCGCGTGATCGCGGTCAAGGCCGCGGGCGCGGGCATGCGCGCAAGCCGCGGCGATATTTCGCGCGACGTTGATATCGGCCCAGACTCGGCCCTGGGCGTCCTGTGCTCCCCGGAACACCTGAAAGACTTCGTCGACAAATACGGCCTGACGATTCAAAAAGGTTTACGGGTGTTTTCAGAAGTGCTGTCTTCGGCGCAGGCCGGAATCGCAGAGATCGTTATCCCCCCGGGCTCGGCGCTAATCGGGAAGTCGGCGCTGGACGTCTGGATGCGAAAGACCTATGGCCTCGCAATGGTGGCGCTGCATCGCGATGGCGAAACCATGATGGAAGGTGAACATATTCGAGAGATACCCCTGGAGGCGGGCGACACGATTCTGGCACATACCACCTGGCGCGCGCTGGCGCACCTCGAGCGAGATCGCAACTTCGTCATCGTTACCTCGGAGTACCCGCGCGAAGAAACCCGCCCCAACAAAGTTGGCTGGGCGACTTTCTTTTTCTCGCTGGCGCTGTTTATGGTGCTATTCACCGACCTGCGGTTGTCGGTGGCGTTGATGACCGGCGCGGTCGGCATGGTTATCTCCGGTGTACTCAAGATCGAGGAGGCCTACGAATCGGTATCCTGGAGCACCGTGTTCCTGCTGGCGAGCCTGATCCCGCTCGGCCTCGCCGTCGAAACCAGCGGCACCGCGAAATGGATCGCCGAGCAAACCCTGCTGGTGGTCGGCGACATGCCAATCTGGGTGATCCAGGCCGCGGTCGCGCTGCTGGCAACCTTCTTCACGCTGGTCATGTCGAACGTCGGCGCCACCGTGCTGCTGGTGCCGCTGGCGGTCAACATCGCGATCGGCGCCGGTGCGAACCCGGCGGTGTTTGCACTGACCGTGGCGATCGCCACCTCCAACTCATTCCTGATACCTACCCACCAGGTAAACGCACTGATCCAGGGCCCGGGCGGCTACCGCGTTCCCGACTTCATGAAGGCGGGCGGCATCATGAGCATCCTGTTCGTGGTCGTCATGCTGATCATGATGAACATCGTCTTTTAGCAAACAGTAAATCCCACACGCCGTGTCCGAGCCGGCGACCGCGCTGTTCGAAGCGGGTTAACGGACGATAGGACGGGCAGGCGGCGTAGCCTTCCGCGTTACCCTGGTTGTCGAAACGCTCGTCGGCGAGAAACTGCTCGGCTATCCATTCCGCGTAATCCTGCCAGTCGGTGGCGATATGGATAACCGCACCCGGCTTGAGAGCGTTATATATAAGATCACGAAAGCGGGAGTTGACGATGCGCCGCTTGTGATGGCGTTTCTTGTGCCAGGGATCGGGAAAAAACAAAAACACTCGATCCAGCGAGGCAGGCGGAATCATGTGCTGCAATACCTCGATTGCGTCGTGCCTGATCAGGCGCACATTATCGAGCCCTTGCCGATGCACCTGGTTCAGGCAGCGGCCGATACCGGGTTCGTGCACTTCGATACCGAGATACAGGCTGCGGGCATCGGCAGCTGCCATACAAAGCAACGCATCGCCGTTGCCGATACCGATTTCCATTTTTACCGCATCGAAACACCGCGGCAAATCAACCCGTTTTTCGGCAAAGTCGATACCGTATATCTGCCAGTAGTTTTGCAATGCGCTTTTCTGCGACGGAGTAATCCGTCCGCTGCGGCGCACGAAACTGCGTATAGAACGCTTATCGGGATCATTAGTGGGCATTTTGTGACGAGTGTCGCAGGTCGTATATCGTTGTTTTATGCGGTTTTTTGGGCTATGTACCGTTTATCGGTGCTTTTTTATATCTCATCTTGTTTTACGCGGACTTTTCCCCGAGTTGGATTAGGATTACGGGCATGAAAAAAAATTCAGGTTTTACCTTGTTGGAGTTACTGGTCTTGTTAGCGGTGCTCGCCATCCTCGTGGCCGTTGGCACTCCTACCATGAGCGAGTTTATCAAAAACAATCGCTTGACTACACAGATTAATACGCTGGTGGGCGATCTGGCTTATGCGCGCAGCGAAGCGGTCACGAGAAACTTGCCGGTTGTCGTCTGCGCGAGCAACAACCAGACGTCGTGCTCTTCCGCCAATTGGGCCGATGGCTGGATCGTCTTTAGCGACATCGACAATAACGGCGATGTCTCCGCCGGTGAAGTGGTGCTCCGGGCTCAGCAGCTGCTGGAAGGCAATAACACGCTCGTCAGCACGACCGGCAGCAGCGTAGTCTACGACAGTCGCGGATTCTCGCCGAATTCCAACGGCAGTTTTTCGCTTTGCGACGAGCGCGGGCCGGCACATGTCAAGTCGATCACGATTTCGAATACCGGGCGTGTCAGAAAGGGAGGCAGCGCATCATGCACTTGAACCCACGCAAACAGCTGGGCCTGACTCTGGTCGAGTCCCTGATTGCCCTGCTGGTGATTTCGATCGGCCTGCTGGGCATTGCCGCCCTGCAGATTAGCTCGATGCAACAGAACGCGAGCGCCCTCAATCATAGCCAGGCAGTCTGGATCGCCTACAACATGGCGGACCGGATCCGCGCCAATATTACCCAGTTCGGCAACTATGCGGGTATCGATACCGATACCGGCTACTCGGAGGACTGCATGACCGGCACCTGCAATACGAACCAGATGATCACCGCGGACGCCGCCGACTGGACGACCCATGTGCAAAATTTGCCCAACGGCAGAGGCATGGTTACCGGCGACCCAACCCGACTCGTGATCTCGGTGATGTGGGACGACGAGGGCACCGGAGCCACCGGCACCGGCTGCGATCCGATTAATTCAAACGATTTAACCTGTTACACGGTGACTATGATCCAATGAAAAAGCGAAACTACCAATACGGCATATCGATGGTCGAAGTTCTGGTCGCGCTGGTCATCAGCCTGTTTTTATTGGCCGGTATTGTGCAGGTTTATACCGGCAACAAGGCTTCCTACTCTTTCACCAATTCGATATCGCGGATCCAGGAAAACGGCCGCTTCGCGCTCGAAACCATGACCCAGGACCTGCGCATGGCCGGCTTTTTCGGTTGCGCCACCTTCGATCCCGAAAATCCGGAAAATGTCGTCAATAACCTCGATCCCAACGGCACCGGATACTCCGACGATCACGATTTCATCGGCAACGGCCCGATAGACGGCACCGATAACGACGGCCTGAACGGCTCCGACAGCGTGACCCTACGCGGCGTTGCACCGGGCCAGGTCAACGTGCATCCGCCCTATAACGTCTCTACCTCCGCGAACATTTTCGTGAATGACAATCTTATGCTGCAGCCGGGCGATATCTCCATGGTCTGCAACTGCCGCGGCTGCGACATATTCCAGATCACCAATACGACCCAGAGCGCAAATGCGAACCAGATGGCGGTGGTGCACAACACCGGCACTGGCGAACCCGGCAATTACAACCCCGACAACTGCCCGGGGGCCAATGCGCACTGCCTATCGCAAACCTATGGCGCAGACGCTGCCATGATGAGGCTGCAGAAAGTGACTTATTCCATCGCAGCGGGCGCGAGCGGCGAGCCCGCGCTGTGGCGGCAGGAATTCGGTGAGAATCCCGAGGAACTGGTCGACGGTATCGACCAGATGCAAGTGCTCTACGGCCTCGATACCGACGACGACGGCTTTCCCAACCGGTACGTGACGCGCCCCCAGGTTGCTAATTTGTGGGACGTCATCTCGCTTCGACTGATGTTGCTGGTGCGCTCGGAGGACCAATTTTTCGACGAGACCAATCAAACCTATACCTTCAACGGCAACACCGTAACCGCTGCCGATCGTCGCTTGCGGCAGGTTTTCACCACGACCATCGCTCTACGCAACCGGATAGGCTCATGAACACGCCAAGTTACAATCAACAATCGGGCATGGCCCTGATTATCAGCCTGATCATTCTGATCTCGATGACGATACTCGGCGTCGCCTCGATGCAGGCCACGCGCACCGAGGTCAGCATGGCGGGCAACCAGCGCGAGGCAGGATTGAGTTTCAACGCGACCGAAGCCGGATTAAGCGCGGCCGAGAGGTACATCGAGGACTCCATTTCGAAAACCGCCTACAACGATCCGGCCATCGGATTGTACGACCGGCTCGAAACGGACCCCGATTACGGCGACAGCACGGTCTGGGACGCTTCCCAGATCGCGACGACGACCCTGCCCTTTGTCACCGAACAGCCCCGGTTCATCATCAAGTATCTCGGCGATCGTTCGCAAAACGAAGTCGCGGCGGTCAACATAGGCGGTTACGGAAGCAGCCAACCGGGTAAAACCGTATCCAACTTCCGGGTGACCTCGAGGGGAGTGGGGCAGACTGCCAATTCATTCCGCTTCATCCAGTCATATTATGGAAAAGAGTTCTAGAATCAGGAGAATTCGCATGATTAATTTGTCAAACGTAAAGCTTTCACGGTCGCTGTTGGCCGCCGCGATCACCGTAATGTCATTGCACAACGCACAGGCCGCGCCCGGAAACCTGCCCACCGCGCCCCTGTTCCTGTCAACCATCGTCGAACCCAACGTGTTCTTTACCCTCGACGACTCGGGCAGCATGGACTGGGAACCGATGATGTCGAGCACGACCGGGCTGGCCACTGGCAGCGGTCTGCCTTTTATCGACGGCAGACTCCGCGGCTACTACACTCCGACTTTTAATCACCTCTATGATGCGAGCGGTGAATTTATCTATGTCCTGCCCCCGGCCGACGGCACACATGCTGAATGGGACAAGACATGGGTGGTGCGCAATCACCTCGGGAACCGGAGCTATTACAATCCAAATATTACATACCAGCCGTGGCCGGGAACCAACGCGGATGGCTCTCCGATGTACGAGGACGCCGATCCAACCGAGGCGCTGGAGCATCCCGACATACCAAGATCCGCCGGCGGCGAGTGGGTTAACCTGCTCCTCGACCATACGTATACCGAACCCACCGCCGGCTCCGGCGGCACAGCAACCGCGGGCACCACTTCGACGACCTATTATATTCCGACCTACTACAGATGGTCCCCCGCAGACGGCGACGGCGATGGCGTTATCGAGGAATCCGACCTGGTTGGAGCCGCCGTGCTCGCTGCCAGGGTTGAGATTCCGAGAGACGCGACAGATCCCGAGATGATCAATTTCGCCAACTGGTTTCAGTACTACCGTTCGAGGATGAATGCAACCAAGTCGGTTGTGGGCGGCACGATTAATAATACCGATGCTTCGCGTATGGGCATTCGCATGTACAACACCGGCCAGATGGAAGACCTCGCAACCATGAGCGATACCGCCCTGAAACGCACGCTACTCCGGGATCTCTACTCGTTTGTGACCCCGGCGAGGGGAACCCCGGCAAGGACCGCGCTGGAGGCGACCGGTGATTATTTTGCCGACAACACTAGCGGCGCTATCCTGAGCGCGGCCGAGGGCGGGGAATGTCAACAGAACTTCAACCTGCTGATGTCGGACGGTTTCTGGAACGGCGGCACCGTCCCTTCTGTCGGCAATACCGATACGGATGGTGCAGGCCCGTACGACGGTAACGCGGCTCAGTCAAACGATGGCGGTAACTACGCGGATGCTTACAGCAACACCCTGGCCGACGTCGCAATGGATAACTACGAGAACGATTTGCGCACCGACCTTGCCGACCTGGTGCCTACCCAGACCGGCATTGACGAAGCCGATCACCAGCACCTGGTAACCTTTACCATTGGGTTTGGCTTGAATGGTACGCTCGATCCCTCGGTCGATGATCCGCTTGCGGTCGGTTTTACCTGGCCCGAACCCATCAGCAACAGTATTACCACGGTCGACGACATGTGGCATGCCGCCTACAACGGGCGCGGCCGGTATCTCAGCGCCCAGAATCCGGAAGAGTTACAGAGGTCGATGTCGGCGGCGATTAACGATATCGCGCAACGCACAGGCACCGCAGCCGCGGTTGCCATCAACTCGGCCCAGCTCAGTACCGAGTCGGTAGTCTACCTGGCTCAGTTCAACTCCAATCGCTGGCAGGGCGATATACTCGCCTTCCCGATCGTCGACACGGACACCGGCGAACTCTCCGCGGCACCCAAGTGGAGCGCGGCATCGGATCTGAACGCACGCGACATCGCTACTAAGCCCAGGATCATGATGACGCTCAACGACGCGCTGCTCGAACCCGACGGCGTCGCGTTCACCTGGTCCGATATCTCGCCCAGCATGATGAATGACCTACTGACCAATCCGACCGGGGGAACCGACCCCGCTGCGGTCGGCCAGGCGCGACTCGATTTCATTCGTGGCGATCGCAGCAACGAGGGCACCCTCTTCCGTTCGCGCGCGTCGATGCTGGCCGATATCGTCAACTCCGGCCCCGTGTTCGTCGGCCCGCCGGGATTGAGCTGGCCCGACGTCGCACCGTTTCCGGAAGACGGCGCGGCCTATTCGGAATTCAAGAACGGTCCCGCCGCGAACCGCAAGAAAGTCGTTTATGCCGGCTCCAATGACGGCTTGATGCACGCCTTCGACGATGATACGGGCGAAGAACTGTTTGCCTACGTGCCAAACCTGCTGAGCTCCAGCGGCATCGGCGAAGGCCTGCACTACCTTACAGACCCCAACTACGGGCACCGGTTTTACGTCGATCAGACGCCGACGCTGTCGGATGTTTACATCTCCTCGGGCAGCAGCACCGAGTGGCATACCGTCCTGGTGGGTGCCCTGCGCGGCGGTGGACGCGGATTGTTCGCGCTCAACGTTACCGACCCGTCGCTGTTCCAGGAAGCCAGTGCCGACAATGTCGTTCTGTGGGAGTTCAGCAACGCAGACGATCCCGATCTCGGCTACACCTACAGCCGCCCGTTCATCGCGCTGACCAACGCCGGCACCTGGGTCGCGATCTTCGGCAACGGCTACAACGATCTCGGCAGCGGCGAAGCCAGCCTGTTCATCGTCGATATCGAGGCGGGCGCGGACGGAGAATGGCAGGCCGGGGACTACGTGAAAATTTCGACCGGCATCGGCACGCCCGCCGACCGCAACGGCATGGCGACACCCGCGCTGGCCGATGTCGACGGTAACGGTACCGTCGACCTGGTTTATGCCGGCGACCTTCGCGGCAACATGTGGGTCTTCGACCTGAGCGACACCAATTCCAATTTCTGGGATGTTGCCTACCAGAACGCCGGCAATCCGGAGCCGTTGTTCACGACCCCGGCCAATCAGCCGATCACCGCGAAACCGGTACTGGCGAAGCACCCGACCCAGCCCGATTCGGTGAGCCCGTCGAATCAGCCTAACATCATGGTGTTTTTCGGCACCGGACAGTACCTGGTCGATGCAGACAAGTCCAGCACCGACATCCAGTCTTTTTACGGCGTCTGGGACAAGGGCGACGCCGGCCTGGATCGCACCGACCTGATCGAGCAAAGCTTCGACACCAGTTTTACGGTCAAGGTGCTGACCCGCAACCCGGTTGATTACTCGATCGACCACGGCTGGTATTTAGACCTGCCCGAAACCGGGGAACGCGCGGTGACTTCGCCGATCGCAAGAGGCGATGCCGTGTTCTTTAATTCCTTCGTGCCCGTCGACGATCCGTGCTCGGTCGGCGGTTTCGGCTTCAAGTTCGCGGTCGACATGGCAACAGGTGGATCTCCGCTTGACCCGGTTTTCGACAGCAATAACGACGGCGTTATCGATGAATATGACACGGTGAGCAACGGCAATGATACCAGTACCATGGTGGCGGTGAGGCAGGAAGGCTTTCTGCCCGAACCGGTATTTATAGAGGACCTCGCCTTTACCGCCGAAGAGGCAACCAAGGTAAAACCGCTGAAGAAAGTCCCCGAGGGCCGCTTTTCCTGGCAGGAGTTAATCCAATGAAACATTTAAAATCACATCTTATCCGCATTCTCGTTATCGCCGCCCTTACGCTTCCGTGGGCAACCGCGGAAGCTCTGGAAACCTTCGAAAGGGCTGGGGTTATTTCCGAGGTTGGTTACGATAACTTTACCGTCCATAACAAAAAATACCGGATCGCCCCCGGGGCCACCTTGAGCAGCAGCGACCCGAATCGCAGGAAGTTTGCCGATTTCATGAAGGGAGACCAAATCTATTTCAAGGGAAAAATATTAAACGGCGTTAATTACGTTGATAGCATCGTTTATATCGTCCCCGTCGCCTCTTAATTTCCTGACGGATTATTATTATGAATCATTCAAAGGGTTATAGTCTGATCGAATTAATGATCGTGATCGCAATTGTCGGCATTCTGTCGGCGGTTGCTTACGGGATGTATACGGACCATGTGATCTCATCGAATCGCACCGAAGCGCGGGCTGCGCTACAGCAGGCGGCCGGCACCCTGGAAAAATGTAAAAGCCTGTATGGCAACTACAACGCCGCAAACTGTAACTATGCCGATTTCACGAGCGAGTCGAACTATTACGACATCCGGGCCAACGGCACCATCACCGGTTCGGCATTCACACTAACGGCGACCCCCGCGGTGGGTTCCCGACAGGTTGCCGATACCGAATGCACTTCGCTAACGCTGACTAACGCAGGAGTCAAGGGCGGCACCGGGACCGATCCTACCGAGTGTTGGTAACGGCATCGAGTTAACCTCCATGCAGGCGGAGTCGATGGTTCGGCTCCGCCAGTTGTTGTTATAATCCCGGTTTTTACATCAATACCGGTCCGATGAAAAAAGCAATCGCGCTGATCTCCGGCGGGCTTGATTCTCTGCTCGCCGCCAGGCTGATCCAGCAACAGGGAATCCACGTCGAGGGAATTAATTTTTACACTGGCTTTTGCGTGGAAGGGCACACTAATGCCATACGCAATCGTGACCGCAGCCGGGTCAAACGCAATAATGCGCTGTGGGTTGCCGAGCAGCTCGGCATCAAGCTGCACATCATCGACATCGTAGACGAGTACAAGGACGTCGTGATCAACCCGAAACACGGCTATGGAGCGAACCTGAATCCCTGCCTGGACTGCAAGATCTTCATGGTGCACAAGGCCTACGAATGGATCCGGGAGCACGGTTTCGATTTCATCATTACCGGCGAAGTGGTCGGTCAGCGACCGAAATCGCAGCGCAAGCGCGTGATGCCGGTGATCGCGCATGAATCGGGCGCCGAAGACCTGCTGCTGCGCCCGCTCAGCGCCAAGAACCTGCCCGAGACGAAGCCCGAACGCGAGGGCTGGGTCGAGCGCGAGGCACTGCGCGACTTCGGCGGGCGTTCGCGCAAACCGCAAATGGCGCTGGCAAGGGAATTCGGTTTCGAAGACTATGCCCAGCCGGCCGGCGGTTGCTGCTTTCTCACCGACCAGAGCTACTCGGTCAAACTGCAGGACCTGTGGGATAACCGCGGCCAACGCGAGTATGAACTCGACGACATCATGCTGCTCAAGGTGGGACGCCATATCCGCCCCAGCAGAGCGTTCAAACTGATCATCGCGCGCGAGGAGGGCGAAACCAATTTCCTGAGCGGCTATCGCCACCAGTTCCAGACCATCAAGACGGTCAGTCATGCGGGCCCGCTGGCGCTGGTCGAAGGCGCCCAGCTCGACGCCGCACAGCTCGAACTCGCCTGCGCGATCACCGCACGCTTCAGCCAGGGACGCGATGCCGAATCGGTAGAACTGCGTTTCAGCGACCGAGAGCAATCTTCGCGCAGTATTCACGTCAAGCCGCTGGCCGCGGAGCAGATAGAGCAGGACTGGGTTATCGCATGAACGACATCGTCGAAGTAGATGCGCGTCGACTGTTCTGCCCGCTGCCGGTAATCCGCCTGCAAAACAACATCAACAAAAGCCCGCCGGGCACCCGGGTTCGCATCGTCAGTACCGATCCGGGCAGCATGAACGACATTCCCACCTGGTGTCGCATCAACGGCCACCAGGTACTGGAAAGCGTCGAGCGGGACCAGGAGTTCGTCTTTCTGGTGCAGAAAGGCGATGGGTCCTGATCAGCGGCATCGGACCACCCAACGGGTCACGTTGGTCGGGGCCGCGATCAACTGTGGGCTCGCGGCGCTGCAGATAACTTTCGGGCTGCTCGGAAAGTCGCAGGCACTGCTCGCCGACGGCATGCACACCTTGTCTGATCTGAGCACCGATTTCATCGTCCTGTACGCCTCCAAGCGCGCCTCCAAGGAAGCGGACGAAGAGCATCCCTACGGCCATGGGCGTATCGAAACCCTGGCCTCGATGCTGTTGGGAGCGATTCTCGCAGCCGTCGGTATCGGCATCGGCGTCCGCGGGGTCGAGAGTATCCTCGATCCGCGGTTGATCGATCCCGAACCGATAACCATCCTGTTCGCCGCGCTCGCCATTGTCGCCAAGGAAGGACTTTATCGCTACACCCTGCGCGCCGCGCGAACGGTACATTCGACCCTGCTCGAATCCAACGCCTGGCATCACCGTTCCGACGCACTGTCGTCGATCGTCGTCCTGATCGGCATTACGGCGCAAGTGCTCGGTGTGCCCCACATGGATGCGCTGGCGGCAATCATCGTCGGCGCGATGATCCTGTGGATGGGAGTCAGGCTGGGACGCATGGCGCTCTCCGAGCTGATCGATACCGGGCTTGATCTCGGGCTGGTAGAGGACCTGCGCAGCGCGATGCTGGCCGACAGCAGCGTGGTCGGCATCCATAACCTGCGCACTCGCTCGATGGGCGGCCAGGGTTATATCGACGCCCACATCGAGGTCGATTCGGACCTGACGGTGTCCGAGGCGCACTACATCGCGCATAAAATCGAGCACCGCCTGAAGAAGCAGTTTCCGAAGATCATCGACGTGCATATCCACATCGATCCGCTGGACGACGCGATCAAGGATTCGGTACTGGCGCGATTACCCGAACGCAGCGTAATCGAAGCGGATCTGCAGCAGGCCTGGAGCGGGATCGAGGCCAGCGGGCAGATCGATCAGATCAAGCTGCATTACCTCGACAAACTGATCGAGATCGACCTGGTGCTGCCGGCCTCGATGTGCAACCACGAACAACGGGACGCGGTCGACAATCTTCAGCAGAGCGCCAGCAATCTCGATTACGTTGGCAAGGTCAACATCTACTACCTCAGATAAATGCACTATTTTGGTGCATGAAGCTCGAAAATGCCCTAAAATCGCCGTTTTTTGCACGATAAATTGGCATCTTGGCGTTAATCGGTACAATCCCCCCTGTTTTTAGACCCCCCGATTCTGGAGAATAAATCATGTCTGCTTCTGATGTGTTGAACAAAATTAACGAGTACGGCGTTAAATTCGTCGATTTTCGCTTTACCGATACCAAGGGAAAGGAGCAGCAC
>JAACFA010000138.1 GCA_009937625.1 Gammaproteobacteria bacterium
GACCCGGTGCAACGCCGATCCGCACCGACCGTGGCTGGCTTTGTATTTATCACGGCGTGTTCGAAACCATGGATGGAGCAGTGTATCGTCTCGGTGTGGCCTTACATGATCTAGGTAATCCCGAGAAAATTATCGGCATCGCAGACGAATGGGTACTGGCCCCGGAAGACCCCTGGGAGATCACGGGTTACGTACACAATGTTGTTTTTACCTGCGGTGCGGTAGAGGATGATGACGGGGATGTCAAAATTTACTGGGGTGGTGCAGATACGGTAATGTGTGTTGGCACGGCACGTGTCGATGATCTGATCGATCTCTGCCTTGATAATAGCCGTCCGCCGTTTTAAAGGCCGACACTAGCCAATCCAATGACGCATATAGTAGTGATGAGAGGATTGCCCGCGGTTGGATCAATATCGATAGGAAACTGATTATTGTCATATCTAAGTGTCTGTTCATGGCCGTTTCGAGAAGCCCAGGAAAGGATTTTCAGCGTCTGCTATTGAGAAATTGCCAGTGCATTGAACACTTTGTCCGACTGCAGCACCTTTTTATGTTTCACTTATTGTTAAATTCCTAAGTCCGTTTTCCGAGAACTCTTCAGCATATCTAGACTCGTGAGGGGCGCTGAATTTCAAAAAATCTTCAACAGAAGAAATTTCTTTGTTTGATGCTTCGGCATCAGCACGAGCATCACGCTCTGCTAATCGATTAATCAACTCATCCCAAAAAGTGTCATCGTTATATCGATCTATTTTGTCATGGATACCACTTTCTTCTTCATACAAACGTGTGGGATAGAATTTATTCAGCTTTTTTGACGATTCAACAAGATCACCGCATCCCATTTCTTTACCAAACGAATAAATCTTTTGCACAAGCATTTCGTGTTTCATAAGCTTGTAACATCCATTGCCCGAGGTAGACGATGTCTAGTAGAAGTCGGTACTCATTTTTCGTGAAATTTACTTTCATAGAGCTAGTTGACTCCAAAATATTTTAAAGTGTGAAACAAAACAGCAGGATTATAAGGGTTTTAATTCGATTACCTATTATCGCGTCGTTGTTAGGCGTCTGGAAATGGCCGATTCGAGAAGATTGGAAAGCGGGTTTCAGCGTCTGCTATTGAGAAATCCTAAGCATAGTAGGCAAGTGTCCGACTGCTTGTGCTTGTTAGCTTCCACTTTCGATATAAACCGCAACCCTAAGGAGACGCTCGCACTGTTATATCCACCTCATTTTTCGACGAGCTTTGCCAGTTGCTCGATATGCCTTGGTTCGAGGCCGCAGCAACCGCCGATGGCACGTACGCCTCGGTCGGCCCAGCGTCGCGCCGCGGCGCAATAATCTGCTACTGAAATCGTGTTTTCAAAGACCCAGTGGTGATCCACAGAGCTGCTCGAATGCGCGTGTGCCCCGACTGGTCCAGTCCAGTTCGATTGCACCACCTCCAGACAGGCATCGCCATCGAGCGGAGCCAGAAGGGTCAGGTCTTTGATTTTTAACTCTAGACTAATAGTCAAAGGCCTGACCCCTTTATCAAATCCGTTTTCGGCCCGAATCGTTGTGGTATATGATCGCGCAGTGAATCCTGTCGCTCACCTGCCCGCCACCGAATCGCTCGGCCGCGGCATCATCATCATCTGTATCGGCCTGTCGCTGGCCGCGTTTTCCGGTGCGTTAATGAAACTGCTCGGCAATCAGATCTCGGTGGTACAGGTCGCCTGGTTCCGCTTCGCCGGCATGAGTCTGCTGATGCTGCCATTCCTGCTCTGGCGCTACCGCCTGTCGGTGCTGCGACCGGCACGGCCGTTGGTTCAGATCGTGCGCGGTCTGACGCTGGCGGCGGCGACCACGCTGTTCGTCAAGGGCTCCCAGACAGTCGACTATGCCGACGCGATCGCGATCCTGTACGCCTACCCCTTCCTGTTGGTCATCGTCGCATCCCTCATTCTGGACGAAAAAGCCGGCTGGACGGTCTGGATCGGTGTTATCGGCGGCTTTACCGGCGTGCTGCTGGTGATGCGCCCCGAGTTCGACCAGATCAATATCGGCACCTTCCTGATTCTCGCCTGCGCCGCCGTAATCAGCGTACAGCTCGCGCTCAACCGTAAGCTCGGCCAGGTTTCGCCACCGCTGATCACGGCTTTCGCCGGTGCCGTTTGCGCCACGGTCGTGCTGTCGCTGATGCTGCCCGGCCAGTGGCAGGCGGTACCAGACTCGGCCTGGCCCTGGATCGCGCTGCTGGTACTGTCCGGTACGATCAACCAGACCCTGCTGGTGCTCGCTTTCGTTTACGCCGACGCGTCGACACTGGCACCGTTCACTTACGTCGAAATCGTCGCCGCGGTCATCCTCGGCTTTCTGTTCTTCGGCACCCTGCCATCTCTGCTGTCCTGGGCCGGCATCCTGCTGATCACCGCCAGCGGCATTTACGTTGCACGTGCCATACACCTGCGCAACGTCTCGCGCCGCGTGCCGCGGATCTGACAACACTTCCCGAATCCTGATGGCTGCCAGTTAGCATCTTCTTTAACGAAAACTGACCCTCGATCTTGATTGGCGAGGGGCCCAGAACGACCCAACTGAGACACTGACTGGCAGCCATCAATTTTTGTAATGGCCCTCATGACAGGGGTTACTCGACTAGCCAGCGAGATCTGTTTGACTCAGTCGACCCAGCAAATTGCCGTAAGCGAAAGTATCGGCAGGTAACCCGCAAGCCTTGTGCCTAAAATTCGATCGGAATGACCGATGGGAAGATTGACCATATTGGTTTTGACGGCGGAGATTTACCAAATTTCGGGTGTTCCGGGACCAGACAGTTTCGCAAAAATCTTTCTTCATCTTTGTGGAATAGGGAAAATAGGGTCTTAATTCATGCTATACCTTTTTCGGGCAGCGCCCCTGCGAGAATTCAGGGTTGTTTACGGTACTCGAACGAAATACCTATAACGCAAATAAATATCTGACATTTATATAGAAATTGGAATCCAAAGCCTGTCCTGCTATGTTTCCTCGCGCTGCATCTATTAAGCTGGCGGGCTTGAAATTAAAGCAAAATCCGTGTTTACCATGGTTCGAATCGCGCTTTGCGGCCAATGATTTACCCCATACGGGCGATGCTGCAAAGTCCCTGGTTTGATATTTTCTGGGTGTTCAGCGGCTATACCGACTTGTGGCCGATGAGCGATGACGACGAATGGAAGCCTGGGTACACCTGCGGCCAGGCGCGTTGCTCGACAATGCGGAATTGGAGCTCAGTTGCCGTATCGTTCACGTCTGCTATCGCGCATCGCCAACCCCAGGCAGTGGCCTCGACCTACTCGAACAAGCCAAAGCCAAAGTCGTCGGTACACAGCACAAGCAGGATCGAACGACAGATGGCCTTTGGTCGTCCGATCATGCCGGCGTATTGGGGATTCTCGAATTCGCTCGAGATTAGCGAATTGTTCCAGAGCCGGACGCGCGATTTTAACTTCGAATCGCCCGTGGTAAATTCGGGTGTATACTGGCCGACAGGAATATCAATACCAACAATAATTGGGGGACCAATGACATGAACGACCATCGAAACCGACTGACGCTGAGCGGCTTTTTGCCAATGCTGCTGCTCACCATCGCCGCCTTCGGGCTCGCGACACCCGCGACCGCCGACCGCAACGACCCCTTCGGCGAACTGGCTAAAGATCTGAATCTCAAGCGCAGCAAGAACACCGGCAAGGGCATGCCGTCCATTAGAGGTCCGTTTCCCGACACCGACGGGCTCCTGTTCCTCGGTCAGCTGACCAACGCCGACCTCGGCGTATCGAGACTGATTTTCACCGGCGCGAGTTTTCTCAGCGATATCTGGGGCTGGACAGACACCCCCGACCCGGAAAACCCAGATTACACCGAGGATTACGTGATCGTGGGAACCTCGTCCGGGGTCGCGTTCGTGCGCGTGACCGACCCGACCGCGCCCGAGTTCCTCGGTCTCGTGCCGACCACTAATCCGGACACATTGCGCAATTTCTGGTGGGATATCAAGACGTACAACAACCATGCCTACTGGACTACCGAGGTCAACAATGCCGGTGTCGGGATCTTCGACCTGACGAGACTCCGCGACCTGGATGCGTCTCCGCCCGAAACTAGGCTTCAGGCAAACGACTACTATTACGGTGATAAGGGCGACTACATCCGCGCCCACAATATCTCGATCAACGAGGAAACCGGCTTCGCCTATCTCACCGGCGTTTCCAAGGATGATCCTGGCTTTACGGATGATGGCCTGGTCATCCTCGATCTCAGCGACCCGCTAGCGCCGCAAGAGGTTGGGCAAATTCTCGACATCGATTCGCATGACGCCCAGATCGTCACCTATCACGGGCTCGATGACCGCTATACCGGCCGCGAGATCGCGTTCGTGTTCAACGGGGGGGATCTCGAGGTGGGCATCTACGACGTGACCGACATAGGCCCCGACGACAAAAAGGTGATCAGTCCGATCCCCCTCGAGCCGGTGACTTATCCGGGCGCGTCGTTCACGCACCAGGGCTGGGTAACCGAGGATCACCGCTTCCTGGTCGTCGGTGACGAGGAAGACGAGCTGTTCGGTATCTCCGATCCGCGCAATCCCGACCTGCCCGACACGTCTAGGACTTACTTTTTCGACATTCAGAAACTGGACGAGCCGGAGTTCATGGGTTACTTCGACTCACCCGCCGCGGCTATCGACCACAACCTGTTCGTCAAGGGGAACCTGGTCTACCAGGCGAACTATACCGCCGGCGTTCGCGTACTCGATATCAGCGGCCTGGCGACCGATGTCAGCACGGTGAGAGAAATCGCGCACATGGACACCGAGCCGCGCCTGCCGACTCGGAACATGAACCACAACATCAACATCTTTATCGGCCCCTGGGGCGTGTATCCGTATTTCGACAGCGGCACGATCGCCGCGAGTGACGGTATCAACGGTTTGATCCTGATGAAGCTGGATCCGGAGCCGTAACAATCCCGGGCGAGCCGCGGGACCGGCTCGCCCGAACTGAATAACGCCCGAATAACGCTGCCAATAGACTCGACTTCAAATAACAAAAACCGGCATCAGTATTTACACTACTTCCGGTTTGTGTCGGTGACCCAGAAGAATAAAACCGGTCGGATACAACCGATCGGTTTTGGCGCCTCACGGTCCACGCATATCGAACTTTTCGCCCGGCGCCCCGCCGAAATAGAGGCGATTTCCGATAGTGTCTGCGAAATCGGGGTCTTCGCCAGGCAAGGTTAACGAGCACCAGGTAACTGCGATCTTGTTTCTTCGCCGAATGGCTTTGCTGATGGCGGACTGGAAATCCAGATTCGATCGTCGGGCGAATTAGGCCTCGGTGGGGGAATCCAGCGGCGTTGCATGCATTGCCAAACAGGCATAGGATCGACCGGGTATAATTCTCGCGGAAAGGGCGGTTTATAGCTCAGCACCTGGATCCTGGCGGTCATGCAAGATGTCTAACTTTTTCTCCTTGACCCGGATGACGATCGGATTTCTCATCGGCGCCGTGATTACCTGGATGGTATACAGCGCCGCGCTAGCTGCCGCGTCGGAAAAACAATCCGTTGCCGGGGATCCGGTGGAGGTTGTGGTGGAATTTGACGATGGGCTTCTTACCCTGCGAGCAGTGAATGCTCCGCTCGATGAGGTCATCGCTGAAATCGGTGCAAAGGCCGGGTTTACGACCACGGTCTATGGCAATTTCGAATCCAGGCTCGACCGCAGCTTCGATTCGGCTCCTCTGGAACGGGCGTTACGCGATCTGCTCGTCGGCGTGTCGAACATCATCTGGTTCGACGAGACGCCGGAGCGCAAGATCATGGAGATATTTCTGTTCGGCAACACCGGCTCGGGATCCGTGTCGGTGAAACCGGATTCGCCACCCGCTCCCGCTACCGTGATCGACCGCAGGCTCGACCGCGCGCAGGCCGAGGAGATTACGCGCTCGGCGGAGCGCGCCGGCAGCGGCGACGCCGGGGCCATCGCGGAGCTCGCGAATATGCTGCGAACTGATCCGGATGCGGCGGTGCGCGGTGCCGCCGCCGTGGCACTCGGCGAAATTGGCAGCGCCGAAGCCGCGGTTATCCTGCAAAGCGGTGTGCGCGATGACAACCAGATGGTGCGCATTCGTTCGATACGAGCGCTTGCGCTCATCAGCAACGATCAGTCCACGCAGATCCTGGCCGACCTGCTGTTTAATCATCCGGATACCCGCACGAGGCTGTTGGCGGCCTGGGCCCTGGGCCGACAGGGATCCGCGCTGGCACAAACCTATCTCGAGACGGCGCGCCAGGATCGAGACGAACTGGTGCGCAAAGCGGTCGAGAGGGCCCGTACCGAAGCCGCGAACGTGGAGCCCTGAACAGCGTGCCTCCTCTTGCTGTCGATCGTTCACTCGATCGTTCGGCGGGTCGGTTGCGGCAGCGCCGAACTTTTTTATCCGGGGTTTATTCGGATGATGAAAAATCCGAACAACGGGAGTAATATTTGCGGTTCGAGCGCAGCAAAATCATCAAAACGAGGAGGAAACGGAAATGCTTGAAAACAGTAAAGTCATTTCAGGCCTTATAGTTGCAGGCCTACTTGCAGTAACGAATATAGCCACTGCCGCGCCGCCGAGCCCGAATGATGCGGAGCCCCATACCAAAAATGTGCACGAGTTGGGCTCGAATCCCAACCCGGCGACATTTTCCGTACCGGACGGACAGCGGGTCGTCAGTAGCGATATCGCTTTTCAGGGCCGAATCGCGTACCAGGGTAATTACAACGGTTTCCGGGTCATCGATATCTCGGCCCCAGGTAATCCGAAGCTGATCGCGAACGCGGAGTGTAACGGCGACCAGGGAGACGTCGTGGTCTGGGACAATATCCTGGTGCGTACGTGGAATACTAAGCGCAGCGAGGAGCGCGTCTGCGGCGATACCGTGGTGCCGGCGGGATTCGAAGGGATTCACGTTTGGGATATCAGCGATCCGGGCAGCCCGACGCTTGTGGGCTCTCTCGAGTTGCCCTGCGGATCCCATACCGCGACCGCGGCGGGTGTCGACGGCGGCGAGCTGATCCTGTACAGCAACAACTCTAGCAGTAGTGGTTGCGGCGTCGGTCTCGACCGTCCCGGCCAGGATGCGTTGGGCGATTTCATGGATATTATCGCGATCCCGCTGGATGATCCGGGAGCCGTTTATCTGGCCGGTCGCGAGCCGCTGGAGGGGCCCACCGACCCCCTCGTGCGCACCGGCTGTCATGACGCGGCGGTGATTCTCGGCGATATCAACATGGCAGCCTGCGCCAGCGCCGACACGATCAACGTCTGGGATATCAGTAATCCCAGGGATCCCCTGCTTATGTTTACGGTCGTCGAGCCGGGCGTTGGCAGCTCCGCATCGAACGGCCGATGGCATTCAGCCGCATTTACCTGGGATGGCCAGGTGCTCGTTGCCGGATGGGAACCGGGCGGCGGCGGAGCGGGCGAATGCGAGGCGACCGACCCCGACATCGACAAGAGCCTGTTCTTCTACGACGCGAATACCGGCGCCAAGCTGGGCCAGTGGGTTCTGGAAAACCCCCAGGGCGCGGACGAAAATTGCACCATGCACAACTACAATATCGTTCCGCTGCGCAGCGGTGACTACCTGGTCGTAAGCGGCAATTACCAGGCCGGTACATGGGCGATCGATTTTACCGATCCGGCCAACCCGCAGACCGTCGGCTGGACGGATCCCGAATCACTCGGGCCGGGGCCATTCTGCGGCGGCTTTTGCCAGATCGGCGGTTCCTGGTCGACCTACTGGTATAACGGCTTCATGTACGAGAGCGACATCACCCGCGGGCTCCAGGTCTACGGTCTCAGTGACAGGGCACGCGCCGGGGCCATTCGCCTGCCGCGCCTGAACCCGCAGACGCAGGAATTCAGCCTGACTCCGCGCTGACAAAGAGGACCGGGTTGCCTCGCGCTGCCGGATCTACCGGCGTCGCGAGGCTTCCTCGCAAGCCAGGCAGTCAAGTCAGGACAGCGAGGTTCGTGACTGCCTGGGAACAACCGAGGCAGCGCAGGATCGGCGAGCATAAGCGGTCCAGGGCGCGGAGTTATTTTGCGCTCGAAGTTGTTTTAGAGGCGTAATGGTCCGACCGACCCTCGAACCGCTGCAGGCAGCGCGCCGCGCCGAAGGCATATTTGCCTACTTGCAGGAGGTCGGACAGTGGATTACCTGTGTCGATCCATTGCGCTAGATTCTTAAACCATGCTGGTTGAATGGCGTCGATGTGTGCCAATGGCTCAACTACGGCCATTGGGAATCATGCGGATAAATGAAAGAAAGAACGATTCTCATTAAACAGATGGGCGTCCCAAACTGGCCGTTCTCAGAAGCCCAGGTAGCGATTTTCAGTGTCTGCTTACGAGAAAGCTGCCGCTCAAGCCCGCCGAATCAGCGGCGATCTACG
>JAACFA010000139.1 GCA_009937625.1 Gammaproteobacteria bacterium
TTTTGTGATGCAGAACGCTGCATCGAGTGTAACGCCTGTGTAACCGCCTGCAAAAACGAGCATGAAGTGCCCTGGGGCGTCAATCGTCGCCGCGTGGTAACCATCAAGGATGGCGAGCAGGGTGAGCGGTCGCTATCGGTCGCTTGTATGCACTGCTCGGATGCGCCCTGTGCGACTGTCTGTCCGGTGGATTGTTTTTACACCACCGGTGACGGTATCGTGCTGCACGACAAGGATATCTGCATCGGCTGCGGTTACTGTTTTTACGCCTGTCCGTTCGGCGCGCCTCAGTTCCCCGAGGATGCGGCTTTCGCCTCGCGCGGCAAGATGGACAAGTGCACCTTCTGCGCCGGCGGTCCGGAAGAAGACCATACTTCGGATGAGTATAAGAAGTACGGCCGTAACCGCCTGTCGGAAGGCAAGCTGCCGCTGTGCGCCGAGATGTGCTCTACCAAGGCTCTGCTTGCGGGCGATGCCGACGTGGTTTCGGACATCTACCGCAAGCGCATCATCAATCGCGGTGCCAGCGCCTTTAACTGGGGCGTTAACGACCTCAACCTGGGGGGCTAGTCCCGCAGCGCGGTCACGTAACTCGATACAGGGAAGTATCGGGTGTACCGCAATGGATGATAGGCTGTAAAACGATAATCAAAAGGGTATATGGGGTGAAGATCCGTACATTATTAATCGTGATGTGCCTGACGCTGTTGCCGTTCCAGGCATTCTCTCAGGATAAAAAACCCGAGCCGGGCGTTTTCATGAAGGATCCGGGTTCAGAGTTATGGCGCCAGGTGAGACAGCGCGACATGGAGGGCGTCGGTATCAGCCAGGTCAGGGGCGTCGACAGCGGCGTGCTGATCAACGCGCGCGGCGACCAGTGGGCCCGATTTCGTATGACCCAGTTGTCGACCTACGGCGGTATGGCGATCGCGGGGATCTTCGCGATCGTTATCCTGTTTTACGTGGTGCGAGGCAGGGTTCCGGTCGAGGGCGGGCTCTCGGGGCATATGGTAAAACGCTTTACCGATTACGAGCGGGTCGTGCACTGGACGCTTGCCATCGTGTTCCTGTTTCTGGCGATAACGGGGCTGATATTGTTGCTGGGCAGACCGGTATTGCTGCCGCTTTTCGGTAAGGAAGTGTTCTCGCTGATGGCTTCGGCCAGCAAGGAAGGGCATAACCTGTTCGGACCGCTGTTCCTGGTGTCGCTGATCATGATGCTGATTAGTTTCGCGCGACGTAATATCTACGAAAAAGGCGACATGACCTGGTTACTAAAGGGTGGTGGCCTGATCGGCGAGGGTCACGCGTCGGGCGGTTTTTTCAACATGGGTGAGAAAACCTGGTACTGGATGGTGATATTGGTCGGGCTGGTGATCGCCGTTAGCGGCCTGATTCTTGTGTCGCCGACATTCGGCCAGGGTCGGGTTATCATGGAGCTTTCTCATATCGTTCACACGATCGGGGCGCTGGTGTTAATGACGGTATCGGTGGGGCATATGTACCTGGGCTCGATCGGTTCGGAGGGCGCGCTCGAGGGTATGAAAACCGGCTATGTCGATATCAATTGGGCCGACGCGCATCACGACCGTTGGGGCAAGGTATGCCATGAGCAGGACCTGATTATTTCGGCCGAGGAATACGCCAGGCTGCAGGGCCAGAAGCCCGGGGCGGGTGAAATGGAAACCGCGGAGCAAAGCAAATGATCGAGAACCTGATCGATGGACCCTTGTGGTATTTCTCGCTCGCCGTGTTCGTTATCGGCGTGGTCTGGAGGCTGGGATCGATTATTTTCGCCAGTCGCAAACAGGATCTCTCGGTGGCGCGTGGGGCCGCGGGTCCGGCGGCGGTCAAAACCGTGTTCAGTCGGTTTGTGCCGCATAAAGAGATCGCCTCGCAGATCACCCTGCCGATCGTGGCGGGTTACATGTTTCACCTGGGCCTGTTTGCGCTATTGTTTTTTGCCGCGCCGCACGTCGTTTTCCTCGAAGAAAACCTGCTGGGATTTGGCTGGACGCCGATGCCCCACTGGGCTTTCATCGTCGCCGCCCAGCTGTCTTTCCTGGGACTGATCATGCTGTATATGAGGCGCATGGTGAACCCGGTCAGCCGACTCATTTCGACCTGGGACGATCACGTCGCAGCCATCCTGACCTTCGTCGTGATGCTGACCGGTTGCTTCGCGCTGCTCGAGGGTTCCACCGGGCTGCGTCTGCTGCATCGGTTTACGGTCGAACTATGGCTGATTTACTTTCCGTTCAGCGCACTCATGCACACCTTCACATTTGTCCCGAGCAGGGCCTTCACCGGCGCCTGGTTTGGTCGCCGCGGAATCGACGCTTGAACGAGAGGTAACGGACCTATGAGCGAGAAACTGGAAAAAGGCCTGGAAGTACTGCGAGCCGAGATGGATGGAAAGGCGAAGGCCTTCTTTTCGAGCTGCGTCAACTGCGGTATTTGCGCCGAGTCCTGCCTGTTTTACACCGAGACCAGGGACCCGCGCTATACGCCGATTTATAAAACCGAGCCGCTGCGCAAATTGTGGCGTAAAGAGTACAGCTTTTGGGGCAAAATTTCGTCTGCGCTCGGCTTCTCCAGACCGATGGCCGAATCCGATCTGACCGACTGGGAAGAACTGGTTTACGACGGTTGTTCGATGTGTGGCCGCTGCAGCATGGTGTGCCCGGTCGGCGTCGATATCTCCGGCATGATATTCAAGGTCAAGCATGCGCTTGCCAAGGCCGGCATTTCACCGGAAGGGCTGGTTGGTGCAACCCAGCGAGCCGTCGACATTGGCAGCCCGATGGGGATTACGCTGACCACCGTGCACGCGATGATCAAGCACGTCGAGGAAGATACCGGCCTGAAAATCCCGATGGATGTCGAGGGCGCCGATTACATGGCGCTGCTGTCTTCCAATGAAATTGCGCTGTATCCCGAGTACCTCGAGTCGCTGGCCAAGATATTCGATCACGCGGGCGTTAGCTGGACCCTGTCTTCCGATGCCTTCGAAGCGACCAATTCCGGGCTGCAAATTGGTAACAAGGCGATCGCGGGGCAACTGGTGCAAAGGGTGGTCGACGGCGCCGAGAAACTGAAAGTCAAAAACGTCATCAGCCCCGAGTGCGGCCACGCCTACACCGCGCTGCGCTGGGAAGGGCCGAACTTTATCGGCAAGGCCTATCCTTTCAGGGTGGTGCATATCCTCGAACTGCTCGACGAGTTACAGGCGGCGGGCAAGCTCAAGACCACGGGCAAGGAAAGCGAACGTCTGACCTTCCACGACCCTTGCTCGATCGTGCGACGCGGCGGCATCAACGCGCAGCCGCGTAACCTGCTCGGACCGATTACCGAAAACTTCGTCGAAATGGCCGATCATGGCAACATGAACTGGTGTTGCGGTGGTGGCGGTGGCGTCAGCAGCAACGAGCGTGCCGAAGAGTTGAAGCTGACGGCCTTCAATCGCAAAAAGTCCCAGATAGAGGCGACCGGCGCCACCGGCGTGGTCACGGCCTGCTCGAATTGCCGCATGGTGATGGAAGAGGGTGTCGAGACCAATGAAATGGGGGTCGAACTGCTGGGACTGACCGAGATGATCGCCGCGCACCTGGAAGACCGACCTAACTAGGTTTTCGCCCGGCTGGCAAACGCAGTTAAAGTTTGCCCGTTTGCCCGCTGCAACGAATCTACTCCAGGCCCGGAGTAATCAGTTTTTCTATTGCCTGTTGCGCTACTGGCCCGGTGCTCCGGGAGTCTTGCAGTCACGCCAGGCGTGATAGACGGACGTGACGTCGGCCCGCCAGGCCGGGGAAATGATAGTGATGAAAATGGCTTCGATGTTGGTAAGCGTGACGGCCACCGCGGCGACGCGCAGGGGCCAGATAGCCCATTCGACGAAAAGTGCTATCACCGCGAGACCCGTCAAAAACCAGGAAGTCTTGGCGGCGCGAGTGTGGTAGCTAGGCCAGCATTTGTACTTCCAGAAACCCGCGACGGTCGAAATCAGGTAGGTGACGAGGGCGGTAGCGATCCAGGCGAGCTCGGCGCGCAGCGTGTCGCCGTACAGCGTCACTAAACCGAACAGCAGAGCGGCATAGAGTGCCGCGTCGGCCCAGCTATCGAGGCGCGCACCCAGTACCGTGCGCTGGTTGAGCAGGATGGCCAGCTTGCCGTCGACCCAGTCGGTCATCGCCAGAAAAATGAAGCACCACAGAAAGACCTCGTTGCGTCCTTGCCAGGCGATCGGAATCAGGATGAACGATCCGACCAGGCGGACCAGACAGAGTAGATTCGGGATAGTCAGTATTTTGTTGGAGATTTCCGGCTCGGCAACGTCAAGCGTCTCGTTATGCTCGTTGGAGCGCTTCACGCCGTCCACCAGATCACGAAATACACGAACACCGGCGCCGTCAGGGTCAGGCTATCGACGCGATCGATAACGCCGCCCATACCTGGCAACAGCTTGCTGCTGTCCTTGACGCCGGCATCGCGCTTGATGGCAGACATGTTGATGTCTCCGAAGAAGCCCGCGATCGAGATCAGAATCGCCACCAGCATCGGAGCGACCCAGGGCTGATGTGCTTGCGACAGCGAGAAAGGTCCCGCTTGCTGGCCCAGAGTCGTGAGCCACGGCGCCATCAGGGGCGCGAGTATCGCGATGACGATCAGGCCCCCGAAGAATCCCTCCCAGGTTTTGTTGGGCGAGATGACGGGAGAGATGCGGTGGCGTTTGTGAGCCCCGAATAGTCGACCGATAATGGCCTGAAAAATATCGTCGGCCTCGGTCAGCACGACCAGGAAGACGAACCATCCGGTCGGGCCCAGCGGGCCGGCGGCGGTCGACGGAAGTATCGTCAGGAAGGCAGCATGTGAAATTCCGTAGCCGATGAACATGATTCCCCACAGCAGGCTGCCCCCGGACCTCGTATAGTCTTGCGGCTCGTCCTTGATTAGCAGCAGCACGGCTAGCACAATGAAGGAAGCGACCGGTAGAAATATGACGAAAAGCGAGATTGACCCGGACAGTATCAGCAGGTAATTGATTACGATGAGCCCGTAGCCCGCGCCTATCGCGGGCTTGTCCGCGCTGCGGGCGCCATATACCCGGGTAAACTCGAACCAGGCTACGCAGCTGGCGACGCCCAGCAGAACGCAGATCCCGAGCCGACCGACTAGCAGGGCGGCACTGACGGCGATGGCAAGCAACCACCAGGTCCGCAGGCTGGCGAGCCGTTGACGCCGTAATGCCTCCTCGGCATTTCGCAGCGAGATAAAGCGGGTAACCGATCCGACGATCAGGCTGGCGAGGAGCGCGATAGGAATCCAGTAGACGGGGGGTTCAATTGCGTCGATCATATTTTATCCGCTCAGGATTCGTGCCCGGTCGCATCCTGGTTGTTAACCTCGGCAGCGGGAATTCCGAAGTGGCTGATGAGCCAGCGAACCAGGTGCGGCAGAGCGGCACAGGCCACCAGGGTTACGATTAGCGGCGCGTCGATCAATGACCCCGCCCCGTTGGTGGCCAGTTCACGCAGCGAGGGTAGGCGAACCCCGACGTAGGCCCAGATGGCATTGGCGGGTAGCAAGCCCAGCGCGGTAGTCCAGCAGAAGGTCCAGCTGCCGACGCGGCTCGCGCCGCTAACCGGGTTGACGATCGAGTAGGGCACATGCGCCATCCGTAGTGCGAGCAGGTAGTAAGCGCCTTCCTTTTCGAGGTGCTTGTTCATAAGGGCGACGAAATTGGTGTAGCGGCGTTCGATGCTTTCCTGAAACAGGTAGCGACTTAGCGAGAAGATTGCCATGCCTCCCAGCGTGAGCCCTACGGTGACGATAAGCAAGGCCTGCCAGAAACCGAATAGCCAGCCGTAGACGATTGCCTTGCCTCCGGTTCCGGGAACCAGCGCTAACCCGGAATAGATACCGAATCCGATAAAGAACGAACGCCATGGATTGGTCGAGATATAAGCGCGAATACGACTCTCCTGCTCGGCCAGTGCATCCAGCGAGACGTAATGGTTGACATACCAGGCAAGCCCCGCCAGCAGCACGGCGGCGATCCCAAAAATAAGCAATTTGCGCTTTTTTCGCCCGCTTGCCGGAAAGCCGCTCATGGTGGAGAGGGCCCGGAGCCGTATCCTGCAATCTCGAGGGCACGTCCCGGACGGGGAAATTTGTGCTTGCTCAGGGGGGCGAACTTGCCGACCTCCTCGAAAAAAAGATAGTGGGTGATGGTCAGGGTTTGCGCGCCGGTTTCGATCAGGTTAAAGGTGTTTTCGTTACGCTCTCTCCCTTTTCCACGGCTGGATGTGGTGGTGCCACACTGCACGATAATGACGCCGCGGTCGCGGTGATGCCCTGGAAAGAAGTCGAGCGAACTTCCGATGTAGGACCGATGCAGGTGTCCGCCGAGTATCATTTCGACCTTTTGTTCGACAAAGCAGTCTATCGCGCGTCGCGCGCCGGGCATCGAGACATCGAAGACGCGGTCGTGCCCGGGTGCAAACTGATGGTGGGCGACGACGATGCGTACCTTGTTTTCGGGTACCACGGCAAAAACTTTTTCGCTGTGCCTGAGCTGCTGGCGATCGAGCCGGCCGTTAGAGATGCTGCGCCGTGGCGCGGTGGAATCGAGACCTACCAGCACCGCGTTACCAACCTCCAGCACCGGATTTAAATCGGGCGAAATGATTTCGCAATAGAGTTCGTGCGGCTTGAAAAACCGCTCGAAGAGACGCCACAGCGCCACGTCATGGTTACCCGGAATGATTAGCATCGGGTAATCCGACAATCTGTCGAAGTATCGCCTGGCCTGCTCGAATTGATCGCGCCTGGCGCGCTGTGTCAGGTCGCCGCTGACGACGATTGCATCGGGCGCGAGCCCAGGTATGGCCTGCAACAGGGCCTCACCGACCGCGGGTACGAATGGCGGCCCGAAATGAAGATCAGAGATGTGAAGTATTTTAGCCGACATGTGTGTCAACGAATCATATAGCCGCCGTTTCGCGATTATTCTGATTCAGATCAATGAATCGGGTCAGGGCGATTTTCGGTCAGGATGACTTTCAACCTGGATATGATCGATCCGGGGCGAAGCTGCCGCGGCGTCGGTTACTTGCCTGATTCGATCTGGCGGACGAGATCGCCGAGGTAGGAGCTCAAATCGCCGCAGCCGGCCTGCGACCAGGCCCCGTCGACCGGCAGGATCACGCCACTGATATAGTTACTCAGGTCGCAGCCCAGAAACAGGCAGGCCTGTCCGATATCGGCAGGCGACCCCATCCGGCCCAGCGGCACCGATTCGACGACGCGCCGACGTGTCGCTGCGTCGGGGGCAAGCCTGGCCATCCCCTCGGTGCCGTCGATCGGGCCGGGCACGATAGAGTTGATGCGAACGCCTGCGCGGCCCCACTCCAAAGACAGCGTGCGGGTAATCATGTCGACCCCGGCCTTGGCGGAACAAACATGGGCCTGCGCTTGCATCGGCAAAAAAGCCTGCGGCGCCGAAATATTGATAACGCTGGCACCAGGTTTCTTCAGATGCTGGAAGCCGGCCTTCATAACGTGAAAGGTTCCCATCAGGTCGATTTCCACCACGCTGCGAAAGGCATTGGCCGACATGCCGTTGACGGTGGCCGGGAAGTTGCCGGCGGCACCCGAAACCAGCACGTCGAAGTCGCCAAACTT
>JAACFA010000140.1 GCA_009937625.1 Gammaproteobacteria bacterium
CGGATCGAATTATCTTCTGCAATGTAATCTTCAAGGCTTTCGGGGAATAAGGTGCTCTGGAATCGGTTCTCACCTTCAATGAAACGCTTCATTCCGTTTACCCCAGTGCGGAGACCTTCGTATTATACCTGCCACCGCGTTTTCACACAGCCTCGGCCGCAGGCTGCCTCCCACCTTTGCTGCAGGAGTGTCCCCTTAGGAGAAATAACGCTGTTAAACCAATGACATCAACTATGACTAACTGGGGTGAGAATACCATCCTCCCCAACTTGGAGGTCGCCCCAAAAGCGATTTACATTGCCGATAACAACTTCCACCGCTATCCTTTATTGCCGGGCAGGAAAGCACATCTAATTTACGATTAAACCAGTTTCCGACTTTCCGGTATGTCACATCGACCTCACGTTTTTGAACTGGGCATGTTACTACAGAAGTTATACCTTTTTGTCCCATTGCTAGCTCCTGAAATAGAATATCGCAAACAAAGTTGTTTTCTATACGGTTTCAGATTCGGTGTATTGATGTGTATCAATAAACTGAGGTATTGTTGTAATCATGCGAGCCGCCCTAATTGGCCGTCTCTCGTCTGCCACAGGGTATTGTCAGAGGCGGCTATGGAGAAGCCCAGAAACGCACCTGAGATCGTTTCCGGCTAGATTTCGGTCTGTTCTGCCATCCCCGCGCAGGCGGGAATCTTGTGATAGCGGCAACATCGTTAGGTACCCGCCGGGCCTCTTTCGCGGGAATGGCTATCTTTAACGCTCAAATGGCTACTAAAGTCACAAATTGAGCTAGACAAAACATATATTCTTGGTTTCTATTCGTCTATTAGGCAAATGAAACCTAGACATGTCATTAATATAGGAGATGTCCCACCATGACCGATTCGTCCTCCATCAGGCCCAATGACGAGCCCCGGTATCGGATTGGCGCCGTATGCCGAATGACGGGCTTGTCCCAGCACGTACTGCGTATCTGGGAGAAGCGTTATGGCGCGGTAGAACCGGAGCGCAGCGAAAGCGATCGGCGCCTTTATCGAGAAGTGGACATCAACAGGCTGTCGATGTTGAAGGCGCTCGTCGACCGCGGGCAGGCCATTGGCTCTATCGCTGGTCTCGACGACGACGAGCTGGAGCGACGCGTGCGGCAGTCGGCTGGGTTCTTGCCGATCAGCGGCGAGATGGAAAAGCCGGTCCTGGCGCTGTTTGGCGAGTCGCTCGCGGCAGCCCGTGAAGATTGTGCCTCGAGCGAAATTTTCTCGTTTGCCGGGCAATTCGGCGGCATCTCCGAATATGTCGCGCAAAAATCTATGAGGCGCCTGGATGTAGCCGTGGTCGAGTGGCCCAGCCTTCAGCCAGATTCGGTGGTCGAGATAACCCGGCATGCCAATCGACTTAACGCGAGGCATCTGATACTGGTATACGAGTACGGGCCCCGCTCTGCTTTGCAGCGATTGGCGAAACATCGCATTACGGCGCTGCGCTTACCGCTGGACATTGTCGCGCTCGAGGCGGTAGTCGCCTGGCGCTTCGCGCTTGCGGCGCAATATGTAGATTCTTCCGAAGCGCTCGGCGTTATTCCGCCTCGGCAATTCAATGATCGCGAACTGATCCATCTGGCGACGCAAAGCGCGGCGGTCGCTTGCGAGTGCCCGATACATCTGGCCGGTCTGATATCCAGATTGGCTCATTTCGAGTTATATAGTGCCGAGTGTGAAAGCCGCAACAGGGAGGACGCGGCACTGCACAGTTACTTACACAATACTACTGCGCGTGCCCGCGGCATGATGGAGCAGGCGTTGATGCGCCTTATCGAACTGGAGAACCTCTCGGTACAGCCCGAGGGCTAAACCGGTTCCTGGCTCGCGAAGTCGCGGGGTTAGCACAGTGATTGTCCGAATTTGAACGCGACCCGACCCGGCCTTCCGGCGCAGTACTTCGACCGCTTGCCCGAACACGTCGAGTCATCGATGGTCTCGTGAATGCAATCCCGCAGCAACCGCGCAATCGACCGTAATCCTGACTTGTTCCAAATATGTCTATAATATTTCTATAAATATAGTAACAAATAAGTAGACATATATAATAACTATCGAGCCGATAGAAATATTCAAAGGCTGTTTTTAGGGTATTATTTTTTGAAACTAAAAATCAAAATAAATATATAAATCAACAAGATAAGAAAATAAAACAATTCTTTGGTTCAGAAAAATTCTGTACTCAAGTACAGGTTGACAGTCTACCGACCGATTAATAGTCTCTCCGGCGTCGTTTAATATTTGTCTAGAATTTGAGCTTAAAGTCGGGAGAAATGCAGTGAAAATTCGAACCATCTTGGTAGGTGTTGCATTCTGCGCCGCCGGAGCCGTTGCAGCTGAGCCGCTGGACTATTTCGGACCGCCAACGGCGGGAGACCCGTCGGCGTGGACCGGCCCTATCGTCAATGACACCCTTGCCGCGGAGCTGGAGCTGGAATCACCGGTCTACAAGGGCGCTATCGAAGGCGGGCCGACCCAGACCGCAGCCGACCAGGGCGTAAGCGGCGTCATCCCTGAGGAGCAGCTGCAGAGTAACGGGAAGTACAATGTGCCCACCAATAGCCGGCCGAGCCCACTGTTCGGAGCGCGTCCGTTTACGCAGCAGATGCTGCGCTTCGAGGAGTTCGGCACCCGGCCGCTCGATCCCACCGATCCTCCGCCGACTCGCGATTTCCCGCCCCCGACACTGGGCCCGATGCCGGCCCAGGATCCGCTTAGCGTCGCTGCCAGCTCGCCCGATCCGGAGACGCTGGAGGCTTTTCTCGCGCAGCCCGGCATCTCGCCATATCCGCAGGAGTTCTCGAATGTTTCGACGGGAAACCCGTGGCAGCAGGATATCGAAAATTTCCTCGGCCGCTCGCTCGATAACCCGCCAGCAGAGGGGCGGCCGCCGGGACGCGGCTGGGCACACCAGCGCTGGAACGAGTTCTATCCAGTCGAGTACTCCATCAGCGCGCAGGCCGGAGCCCGCCCGAACGGCGGAAGTCGAGACGCAAGTCAGCTCCACGAGTACCAGATGGGTGAATTTGGGCCGGGCCCCGATGAACAATCGGGCACTGCAGATGATGGTCTTTATCACAACACCACCGGCGTTAAAGGATCGGAGGGAACTACGCGTGGTATTCAAATCCAGTTCCATCCAGACATGCCAGTCCAGGAACACAAATCGCTCTGGACTTTTGACGGTACCCTGCCGCCCAAGTTGTTGAATGTGCGTTATGGTCAGCCCCTACTTTTCCGGCATTACAATGCTTTACCGATCGACGTTACCGCCAACCGGGGATTCGGCATGCATACGATCACGACGCATGAGCACAACGGCCACAGTCCTGCGGAAAGCGACGGATTCGCCGGGGCGTTCTTCTTCCCTGGTCAGTTTTACGACTATCGCTGGCCGATAACGCTTGCGGGTTACGACACGATTAACACCGATGCCTCCGACCCGCGCGCCGCGTTCCCGTGCGCTCCGGAAGAAACCCTGTTCGTCAACGATGCTAATCCGGGTGTCAAGACCTGCGAGAACGGCAGCATCAGGATTCGCGGTGACTGGCGTCAGACCATGAGCACGCACTGGTTCCACGACCACATGATCGATTTCACCGCACCTAACGTCTACAAGGGCAACGCGGCGATGATGAACTACTATAGTGCTCTCGACCGCGGCAACGAGGAGGTCGACGACGGCGTTAATCTGCGTTTGCCCAGCGGTACGTCGCTGCCGTGGGGCAATCGCGATTACGACGTCAACCTGCTGCTCGCCGCCAAAGCTTGGGATTCCGACGGGCAGCTGTGGTTCAACATTTTCAACAAGGGCGGCTTCCTCGGCGACCGGATGACGGTTAACTGGCTGTACAAGCCTTATCTGGACGTGCGTGCGCGGCGCTACCGTTTCCGCATCCTCAATGGGTCGGTGTCGCGTTACTTCAAGCTCGCGCTGGTGCAGGAGGTCTCCGGGCACCGCAAGGGCGAGATCCCGGGTCGCCGCTCGCAAGGGGTTTCATGGAACCGCATCCCGTTCCACCTCGTCGCCAACGACGGAAATATCATGGAGCACACGGTGCCGTTCGACGGCAGCCTCGATCTCGACGGCGACGGTAACGCCGACGAGCACCACGGCACGCTGCCGGTGCAGGCAATTGCCGAGCGCTTTGACATCGTCGTCGATTTCGCCGGACACGGACTCCAGCCGGGTGACAAGCTGTACTTCGTTAACCTGCTCGAACACAAGAATGGCAAGGTGGTCGAGGGCAGCGTCGATCTCGGCGCGGTACTGCGCGAGACTTATAAGGCCGAACTCGAATTCGACGACAACGGAGTTGCGGAAAGATGGGTCGACGGCGATCCCGTCGTCGGCAAATTCCTGGAACTCAGGATTCACGCTTACGAGGGCAACGATCTTAGTATGAACCCCGTCGATTACGAGCCGGGCAAACAGAAGATGATCCCGCTGGTCATCGACCGCGAGGACCCGGTGCAGATGGCTGAACTCGCCGATGCGCGGCACCGTACATTTGTCTTCGGCCGGAGTGCCGGCACCGATTCGGCGCCATGGACGGTCAAGACTGACGGCGGTAGCGCCTACACCGCCGACACGCGCCGGCTGACGGCCGCGCCGCAGCTCGCAACCGGGCCCACGCCCGGTGGCGATGGCTTCGCCGGCGACGGCACTGCCGAGATCTGGCGCTTCGAAACCGGCGGTGGCTGGAGCCACCCGATCCACGTGCACTTCGAAGAGGGCGTGATCCTGAGTGAGAACGGGGAGCCGCCCCCCGAGTGGCACCGCTGGGCAAGGAAGGACGTATTCCGCCTCGGACCGGAAGAAGATGCGGCGCGCGAACTCGAAGTGTTCTACAACTTCCGCGAATTCGCCGGCAGTTATGTCGAGCATTGCCACAACACTCAGCACGAGGATCACGCGATGCTGTTGCGCTGGGACCTGGAGCAGCCTGGACAGGTGAAAATCATGCCTGCGCCGATACCGACCTGGGACGGCGTCGAGTACGTCGACTCGATCGCGTTGCCGACTTTCAGGAGTGGCGACGGGTTTGGCCTGCAACCCTGACCGGGACCGGAGTCCCCGGTCAGCCGTGAGGCGGCTGGCTGGGGGCTAAGCATCAGGAGCTAGTTATGAGAATATTAATTATTGGGCATTCCGAAATCTCGCCGATGCGAATCTGGCTAACATTTCTGTTGCTGGCGGTGGTCGCTGGTTTGCAGGCCGACATCGCGCGTGCGAGTGGCCAGGTCTGGGGCGCTGACTACTTCCCTAATTACGAACTGACGGCGCACACCGGGGAAAAACTTCGATTCTTCGACGACGTGATCGCCGGCAAGGTCGTTGCAATCAACTTTATCTTCACCAATTGCACCGACGTGTGCCCGATGGAGACCGCGCGTCTGGTCGACGTCTATCGATTACTTGGCGACCGGGTGGGCAAAGACGTCCATTTCTACTCGATCACGATCGATCCGGAAAATGATACGGTGCCCGTGCTAGCCGAGTATGCGGACAGGTTCGGTGTCGATGGTGCTAACTGGAAATTCCTCACCGGAGACAAGCGCCAGATCGACCAGATTCGCGACAAGTTCGGCCTGTTCGGCAGCGCGGCCGAGGAAGCGAACCTTTCGAACCATAACATCAACCTGGTGCTCGGCAACCAGTCGACCGGTCACTGGGTCAGGCGCTCGCCGTTTGAAAATCCGTATATCCTGGCCAACCAGTTGGGATCCAGGCTCCATGGCGGCAAGTTTACCAGCGCGTATACCAGCCGGAATTATGCGGAAGCCCCGTCGTTGAGGCAGATATCGGCCGGCGAGACCATGTTCCGCGACCGCTGTTCCTCTTGCCACGTGATCAGTGGCGGGTTTGCGCCGACGCGCAACGTGCGGGCGCTCGGCCCCGACCTTTTCGCGGTACACCAGCGGCGCGACCCGCAATGGCTTCGGCGCTGGCTCGCCGAGCCGGACAAAATGCTCGCTGAGGATGATCCCGTCGCAACGGCCCTCTACGCTCAATTCAAGGTCATCATGCCGAATTTCCGGCTCGATCGAAATGAGATCGAAGCACTGATCGATTATATAGCCAGCGAAACCGAGCGGCTGCGCCGCAGCAAACTGGCCACGGGCGATCACGCCGAGTATCAGCCGGACCTGGGTGCTGGCGTCGCAAACCGCGCGGGTCATTAATACAGGTGGCATGCAAATAGCTAACTTCTATTGTTTCGCATATTTCCAAGGACAACGTTATGAAGATTAAACTTGTTTCCATATTCCTGGCCGCCGGATCGCTGTGCGGCGCCTACAGCGCCGCATCGGCCGCTATCCTGCGGGTGAGTTGTGACGATTTCAGCGCTAGCGATGCCTCTATGTGGGTGCGCTACGTCGATAGCGGCGAGCGCGAGACCCTGGATGTCATGCTGAAAATGCCGGCCACCGACAAGAACCTGGCAAAACCTGATCGCAGCGTTTTGATCGGTGTTCAGAATATCGGGCAGATTACGCTGACGCCGAACGGCGAGGGCATGATGAGCGGCAGCCTGTCTTACTCGTACACTCTTAACGGTGAGGCCAACCCTGGCGTATTGGGCTTTCCGGAGTCCTGGACCGGAGTGGATAGTGGACACATGGTCAGGGTGGCGGGTCTTTACTGCGAGCTGCGAGACTAGGCTCGTATTAACGGCCGGCGCAGACCTGTTTTCGTCAGTCACGGCGAGGACAGGTGGACCGGCGCATCGGGATCTGCTAACACATCGAAGAATTAGATGCGTCGTTTCTTTGACGTGAATGTTAATGGTCCAATGCTTTGCACTAGGGAAGCAATACGGCGCATGGGATGATCCCATGGAGGCAATGGCGGTGTGATTGTAAATATTTCTTCACCTGCTGCGATTCATGGCGGGATCGGATCGTATGTTGATTTCGCCGCCTCAAAAGTCGCCCTCGATCGCTAGACAGCAGCCGCGGCACAAGAACAGGCCCCTCATGGTCTGCGTATTAATGGCTTGCGCCCCGGTTTAGTTATGACTGAAAGTAATCAAGCCTGGTCTGACGAGCATCCCGACTGGCTACCCTCGATCGTGGCACAATAGCCTATTGGACGCTAGTCAGATGCGAAAGAGATTGCCGCCGCGGTAATGTGGCTGCTATCTGACGACTCGAGCAATGTGGTAGCAACTGTGATGGATGTATCTATCAGCTTTACGGCTCGCTAGCTGCAAGATATTACTGCGCGATAGGACAACTATCCTGACAGAGAGGGAAGGTTATCGCTGAGCCCTGAGTTTTGAGTGTCAGCTTACGGGGAAGCAGATGTTTCGAAAGTCGACGATTAACCGCTCAAACGAGACCAGGCGGGATTTTACTCTGAATAGGTTCCGACACTAATCTTACTCGTTGGTGAGCAGTATTAGCCGCTATGTTATAGTTGGACGGTATCTTCTCCATATCCTTAGAGGGGGCTAGAAAACCATGCCAGAGCAATATTCAATCGCTCAATATGTCGACGATCTCCGCAGAATCA
>JAACFA010000141.1 GCA_009937625.1 Gammaproteobacteria bacterium
ATCACCTGCGATTCCTGTCACGGCGTCTCGGCGGTTGGCCAGCCAAACGGCCACCCGATAACGGCGGTCGACTGCGATGTTTGTCATAGTATCGTGAGCTTCGATATGGGCGGCATCTTCAACCATCGCCTGGTCGAGGCAACCCTGCAATCCTGTGAATCCTGCCACAATCCGGGGACCAGTATTAACGCACCCGCCAAGACCCCTACGCCTCCGCACCCGAGTACCAGCGACGATTGCGGTACCTGTCATAACACCGAAAGCTTCGCTGACGCAATTTTCGACCATAGCGGCATCGTCAGCGATTGCGGCGTCGCCTGCCATATTGCCGATGGGTCAGGAACGGCAAGGGGAATGCCTCCGAGCACCCCGACTTACGCCCACATGCCGACCGCGCTGGATTGTAGCTCTTGTCATACTCCGGGAACCTTTGCCACCGGCACCTATGATCACGCCGGGGTAACCATGAACTGCACCAACTGCCATAACGACGTGATCAGCGCGGGCAAGCCGTTTCATCACATTCCGACGACTCCCGATAGCCAGGATTGCGCGGACTGCCATTTCAGCACCACGACCTTTAGCGGAGCGATATTCAGCCACGCGGGCATTTCCGGCAATTGCGTATCCTGCCACGACGGTAACATCAGCACAGGCAAGGCGGGGAGCCACATCCCGACGACCCAGGATTGCATTGCTTGCCACAGCACGAGTGCGCCGTTCAAGCCCGCGCTGAATTTCGCACACGTCGGTATCAGCGGCAATTGCGAAAGCTGCCACAACGGCAGCCCCGATTATGTCGCGGCCGGAGCCATCGGCAAGAAGCCGAACCATATCCCCGCGATCAATCAATGCAGCCAGTGCCACAACGACACCAGCACGGGAGGATTCGCGTCGTCGACGTTTCTTGCCACGCTGCATCCGGGCATCAGCAACGGTTGCGAAGGCTGCCACATCGACCAATTTTTCCCCGCTGATCCGACGCTGACCAAGGCGGCAGGTCATCTGCCGACCGCGCAGGATTGTGACGTTTGCCATACGGTAGCCGGCTTTCAACCATCGACATTTGCGCACCTCGATATCAGCGGCAATTGCGCTTCGTGTCACGACGGCAGCCCGGGCTTTGTGGCCCTCGGCGCCAGGGGCAAGACACCCAGTCCGCCGCACCCGGCAACCTCCTCGGACTGCGTGGTGTGTCATAACACGACGACTTTTGCAGATGCGTTTGTCGACCACACCGATCCGGCGGTGCTGGCCGTGCGCTGCGATTCCTGCCATAACGGCAGCGACGCGATCGGCAAGATCGCCAAACCAAACCATGTACCGACAACGGAGGATTGCAGCGTCTGTCATACCGCCGGCGGTGCCTTTAAACCGGCCGTATTCAACCATGACGGCATCGTCGATAATTGCGCATCCTGCCACAATGGTACCGCTGCAACCGGCACCAGTGCCAAGACCAATCCACCGCATATTCCGATCACGCAGGATTGCTCGGCCTGTCACACGCCCACGGCCTTTGCCAATGCCAGGTTCGAACACGAGGGCATCGTCGATAACTGCGGAACCTGTCACGACGGCTTTTTCGCCCAGGGCAAGCATAACAACCATGTGCCGACAAACGGCGACTGCGTCGACTGCCATCAGACCACGGGATTCAGGCCGGCAAGCTTCGATCACGTCGGCATCGTCGATAACTGTGCCTCCTGTCACGCCGTCGGTTTCGCCACACCGAAGAAAGCCGGCCACGTCGAAACCAGCCAGGATTGCGGCGTCTGCCATACTACGAGCGGCTTCATCCCGGCGACTTTCGACCATACCGGTATCGTCAGCAATTGCGAGTCCTGCCATGATGGCAATACCGCCAAGGGCAAGGTCGATGCAGTGCCCACCCACCTCGCGACCAGCCTGGATTGCTCCTCCTGTCATACTACCGCAACCTTCGTCGGCGGCAGCTGGACGCACGACGCCGGCAGTGCCAATAATTGCGACACTTGCCATAATGGCAGTGACGCGACTGGAAAGATAAACGCGGTTCCCACGCATTTGTCCACTACTGAGCAATGCGACGTATGTCATACCACCAACGGCTGGGCGCCGACCATCTTCAGCCATGACCCGAATGGAAACTATCCGGGCGATCACCGCAGGAACCCGGGCTGTAATGCCTGTCACGGCCCGACCATAAGCGCCACGATACCCTGGCCCTTCGCCCAGTACGCACCCTTCTGCGCCGCCTGTCATGCGAATGACTTTGAGCGCGAAGGCAGCCACATCGGCGGCAGCAATGGCACCGTTGAGCAAAACAAGAATTGCGGAGGTAGCGGCTGTCACAGGGTTAGCGCCAGCGAGTTCTAGATTTGCTGTCCGGCACCTGGCAAAGATGATGCGACAAAGGTTTAATGCATGGAGATTAATATTGAAGCGCGATACCGACATTGTTTAGTCATTTCCCGCACTGACAACTTCCCCAACAATCGAAGAGCCTGATCAAATGACTCCTGAATCCTCGATGAGATTGAAGATCGCCCTCAGCCTTGTGTTCGTGATGATAGCTGTCGGCGCCTATGTTGCGGTTTCCCGATTATCCAGCCCTGCAGAGCAGGATCTGATGAGCGAGTTCAAGGCCTCGCAGCCGCTCATCCCGAGTTCGGGAAACGCAGCACCATCCGTCAGCGCCGCACCGGTGGACGTGTTGCTGGTTGGCCTGAAGCAACGCCTGGAAAACCGACCCGACGATGTCGACGGTTGGATATTGCTGTCGAAGTCCTATTTTCATCTGAACCGGCTCGAACCAGCGAACGAGGCATACGAAAAGGCCAGGTCCCTCGGATACAGCGGCGATTGGCAGCCGCTGCCTCGCATCGACGCCTTCAGCCAGCAGGGCCTGTCTAAAGACAGGTTTGGTTCGCCGATCAATTTTCACGATTCCCGGATCAATACAGCTGCAGCCGGATCAACAGGCTCCGGCAATACGACGGCTAACCCGCCGAGCGCCAATGAAGCGACAGGTTTGAAATTAAAAGTGTCGCTAGACCCGGCTTTGACAAAACAAATAGCGCCCGACTCCGCGGTCTTTGTCTTTGCGCGCTCGGCGAAAAATCCGGGGCCACCACTAGCGGTTGTTCGCAAGCGAGTAGACGAGCTTCCGTTTGAAATAGCACTTAATGACAACCATGCCATGACGGCCGAAAGGACCATTTCGTCCGCCGAGAGCGTTATCGTTGGGGCCAGGATATCGGCGACGGGGAACGCCAGGCGACAGCCGGGCGACTACGAACGATTGTCCGGTTCAATCCCCGCGAACTTTAACCAAACGATCGAACTGGTTATCGACGCAAGGATCTAGGCGCCGCTGTCTGACTTGATCCGACTTTCAGCCGAGCGGGCGTGGGCGACCAGACCCTCGCCACGCGCCAGCGTCGAGGCAATCTTGCCGAGATCGGACGCGCCCTGTGGCGAGCAACCGATCAGGCTGGAACGCTTCTGAAAATCGTATACGCCAAGCGGTGACGAAAAGCGCGCGGTACGCGAAGTCGGCAGTACGTGGTTGGGGCCGGCGCAGTAATCGCCCAGCGCCTCGGCGGTATGGCGGCCCAGAAAAATAGCGCCGGCATGGCGAATCGAACGCGCCATTTCCTGAGGGTTTTCGACCGATAGTTCGAGATGCTCGGGCGCGATGAAATTGGCGACCTCGACCGCTTCCTCGAGATCCGCTACCTTGATCAACGCACCACGCGAACTCAACGACCGGTCGATGATCTGCTTACGCGGCATTTCGGCGAGCAAGCGCTCGATACTTTGCTGCACCGCATCCAGAAACTCGGCATCCGGTGACAACAGAATCGCCTGGGCGTCCTCGTCATGCTCGGCCTGCGAGAAAAGATCCATCGCAATCCAGTCGGGATCGGTCTGACCGTCGCAAATGACCAGGATTTCAGACGGACCCGCGACCATATCGATGCCGACCGTGCCGAACACCATACGCTTGGCGGTCGCCACGTAGATATTTCCCGGCCCGACTATCTTGTCGACCGCGGGCACGGTCTCGGTACCGTAGGCAAGCGCCGCGACCGCCTGCGCGCCGCCGATGGTGAACACCCGGTTAACCCCGGCGATATGGGCCGCCGCGAGCACCAGTTCATTGATCACGCCCCCGGGCGTCGGCACCACCATTACCAGTTCCCCGACGCCGGCCACGGACGCCGGAATAGCGTTCATCAGCACCGAGGACGGATAAGCCGCCTTGCCGCCGGGCACGTACAGGCCGACCCGATCCAGCGGACTAACCTGCTGCCCCAGCAGCGTGCCGTCCGCTTCGGTGTACTCCCAGGATTCCATTTTCTGATGCTCGGCATAGCTGCGGATTCGAGCCGCGGCCTGCTCCAGCGCCCTACGATCCGCCGCGTCAATCTGCTGGTAGGCCTGCTGTAGCCGGCTTAACGGCATTTCAAGCTGCGCCACCGAGTCGACTTCCAGTTCATCGAAACGTCGGCTGTATTCTAGCAACGCTCGATCGCCATCGGCCTCGATTGCGCGTAACACCTGATTGACCGTGGTGAAGACGGCCTCGTCGGAAACCGAATCCCAGGCGAGCAGCCGCTCCAGGGCAGGCTGGAAATCGCGATCACCGCTGTCGAGTCGTTTGATTTTAAAAGTCATTCCACCGCCGCTTCGATCTTATCCACCAGCTCCCGGATAGGCTGGTTTTTCATCTTCAGCGAGGCGCGGTTGATAATCAGCCGCGAACTGATATCCATAATGTGATCCAACGGGATTAGCCCGTTAGCCTTGAGCGTGTTGCCGGTATCGACCAGGTCGACGATGATATCCGCGAGACCGACCACGGGAGCGAGTTCCATCGACCCGTAAAGCTTGATCAATTCGACCTGGCGCCCCTGATCGAGAAAGAAACGGCGCGTAATCCGGGGATACTTGGTCGCCACCTTGAGACGCGTCCGCGGCAGCGGCCGCTCCGCGAAACCCGCCGTCATCAGGCGGCAGGGAGCGATCTTCAGATCCAGGCGCTCGTACAGGCCCTCCCCGCCATGCTCCAGCAGCACGTCTTTGCCGGCGACCCCAAGATCGGCGGCGCCGTACTGGACATAGGTCGCGACATCGGCGGAGCGGATCAACACCAGCTTGATGTCTTTACGATTGGTGGCAAACACGAGCTTGCGACTGGTCGCCAGGTCGTCCGCGGGTTCGATCCCGGCGCGGGCCAGCAGCGGCAGGGTCTCATCGAGAATCCGCCCCTTGGCGAGCGCTATGGTTATTTCCTTGGTCACGGAACTCAGTTGGGAACGCGCTGGATTTGTGCGCCGAGACTGGCGAGCTTCTCTTCGATATGATCGTAACCGCGATCGATATGATAAATTCGATCGACCACGGTTTCTCCGTGGGCCACGAGGCCGGCCAGAATGAGGCTGGCGGAGGCACGCAAATCGGTCGCCATGACCTGCGCGCCGTTCAATACATCGACGCCCTGAATGATTACCGTGTTGCCTTCCAGATGAACATTGGCACCCAGCCGCATGAATTCCTGGATATGCATGAAGCGGTTCTCGAACACGGTCTCGGTAACCGAGCCGGTGCCTTCGGAGATGGCGTTGAGAGCACAGAACTGGGCCTGCATATCGGTCGGAAATCCAGGATACGGCGCGGTCCGGATGTTAACCGCATGGGGCTTGCGTCCTTCCATATCCAGTTCGATCCAGTCGTCGCCGATATCGATTACCGCACCCGACTCTTCGAGCTTGGCGAGCACCGCATCCAGCAGGCGCGGATCGGTATTCTTGATCAAAACCTTACCACCGGTAATCGCCCCCGCGACCAGGTAGGTGCCAGTCTCGATACGGTCCGGCAGCACCGAGTAATCACAGCCCTTCAGGCGCTCGACGCCATGAATGGTAATCATGTCGGTGCCGGCATTTTCGACCCGGCCGCCCATCGCGTTGATAAAATCCGCCAGGTCGACTACCTCCGGTTCGCGCGCCGCATTTTCTATTATGGTCGTGCCATCGGCCAGGCTGGCCGCCATCATCAGGTTCTCGGTGCCGGTCACGGTGACCTGATCCATGACGATCCGGGCGCCCCTGAGGCGTTTACAGCGCGCCTTGATATAACCCTGCTCGACATCGATATCGGCGCCCATGGCCTCGAGCCCGCTCAGGTGCATATCAACCGGACGCGCGCCGATAGCGCAGCCCCCGGGCAGAGAAACCTCGGCCTCGCCGTAGCGCGCCAGCAACGGGCCCAGCACCAGGATCGACGCGCGCATGGTCTTGACCAGCTCATAGGGTGCGAAGGTATTTTCCAGCGAGGTGGGATCGATCTCGATGCTCATCTTTTCGCCAATCGTGAGCAGCACGCCCATGCGGCCGAGCAGCTCCATCGTGGTGGTGACGTCGTGCAGGTGCGGGACGTTACGGATAATCACCGGGCTGTCGGCTAGCAGAGTCCCGGCCAGAATCGGCAATACGGCGTTCTTGGAGCCGGAAATACGTACCTGCCCCGACAACGGAATGCCGCCCTTGATGATTAACTTGTTCATGTACTACCACGAAATACAGGGTCGGCCATTCTAACAGGAAAATTCCGAAATTTACCGCTTTTAAACCACTGGTCCGAACACGGGGTAAACCTTTTCAAGTAGTGCTGGAACTGCCAATGAGCAGAAAGGCCTGTCGGCGGGGTCTCTACTATTCCTGATTACGGTCCTGCAGGGTCTTGATCAAGCCGTCGACGCCGTCCTTCTTGATCGCGCGCGCAAAGCTCGATCGATAATTGGTCACCAGGCTAACCTCGTCGACGCTTATATCGAACACCTTCCAGCCATCTTCCCCCAGTCGCAAGCTATAGCTGATCGGGATCGGGAAGCCACCCGGCTGCTCGATTTCGACCCTGACGACGACCTGACCGTCCGCTTCACTACCTTCCATCGGCAGGTAAACCAGCCGCTGGTCGGTGTACTCGAGCAGGGCCGAACTGTAGGTGCGCACCAGTAACTGGCGAAATTCGTTCACGATCGTCGGCTTCTGCTGATCGTCGACCTCGTCCTTGTAGCGTCCGAGCGCCAGATCGGTCATGGCAATAAAATCGAAATGAGGCAACACCACTTCGTCGACCAGCTTGTAAATACCCTCTGGATTACTTTGATAGCCGGACGAGTTCGCTTTTATCTCCGCAATCACCTTGTCGGAGGTGTCCCTGATCAGTTGTTCGGGCGCGGTAGCGCCCTGGGCCGGCAGCATTACCAGCAACAACAAGAAGGCAAATACTTTTTTCACTGAAATACCCCACTGACGCTTTTTAGTTTTGACACCAGATTATTGAAATCATTCACCGCCCGCAAATACTCGGCATAGGCGAGCACGTAGACCTGCAACGCGTTAATAATGTCGTCTGCTTCCTCGAGAC
>JAACFA010000335.1 GCA_009937625.1 Gammaproteobacteria bacterium
CTGCCCTGCAGGATCAACAATGCCAGCAACAGCAGCACCAGGCCCGGCGGCGTCAGCCAGTCGCCGGCAGCGACGTGCACGAAAATCAGGGTGCCGCCGAGCATGGTCGCCAGCACGTGCGCGATAAACCAGGTTGGCGGACTCGCCGCCAGGCCCGAACGTTTCATGACCAGGAACAGCAATGGCGCCAGTAACAGCAACGCGCCGGCGGCGGCGAACAGCTGGCCGCTGACCGAACCCGGCGCCGGCCATCCCGAGCGCGGCAGGATCGCGGCCGCGGCGGCGATTACCACCACCAGCAGCAGGACGATGTTGCGTTCTGAAAGATCGGGGCGATTCTTGTTTTGCACGGAGCTGCCTGGTTGTTTGGGTGAAGACTATCGCTGCCTTGGACAGGGTTCAACCGGCAAACGTCAAAACATTCATTTTCAGTAATATTTGAGTGGCTCACGCTGTGAGCTACCCTGCCCTGATAATGGGGCCCGTATTCGAAACAGGGTCGAACGGGAATTTCGAATAAACTGAAAAGTTCTCTTTATGTTCTCGCCCTTGTGTGTGATAATTCGTAAAACCACAATATATAGGTAGGTAGTAAATGGACGACAATAAGCAAAAAGCGCTGGCGGCAGCGTTGGGGCAAATCGAAAAGCAGTTTGGCAAGGGATCGGTCATGCGGCTTGGTGACAGCGGCGTCGATACGACCATAGGTGTGATATCGACCGGGTCGCTGTCGCTGGACGTGGCGCTTGGCATTGGAGGCCTGCCGCGAGGGCGCGTCATCGAGGTTTACGGCCCTGAATCGTCGGGCAAGACCACGCTGGCCCTGCAGGTGATCGCCGAATGCCAGAAGTCGGGGGGCGCGGCTGCCTTCGTCGATGCCGAGCACGCGCTCGACCCTACCTATGCGGACAAGCTGGGCGTCAATATCGACGAACTGCTGGTATCGCAGCCCGATACCGGAGAACAGGCGCTCGAGATAACCGATATGCTGGTACGTTCCGGTGCGGTCGATGTGGTCGTCGTCGACTCGGTTGCGGCGTTAACGCCGAAGGCCGAAATCGAGGGCGACATGGGCGATTCGCACATGGGGCTGCAGGCGCGCCTGATGTCGCAGGCGCTGCGCAAGCTCACCGGCAACATCAAGCGCTCGAACACGATGGTTATCTTTATTAACCAGATTCGCATGAAGATCGGGGTCATGTTCGGCAACCCGGAAACTACCACCGGTGGCAACGCGCTAAAGTTCTATGCCTCCGTGCGCCTCGACATTCGGCGCATAGGGGCGATCAAGCGGGGCGACGAAGTCATCGGTAACGATACTCGTGTCAAGGTCGTCAAGAACAAGGTAGCGCCACCGTTCAAGCAATGCGAATTCGAAATTCTTTACGGCGAAGGTTCTTCGCGTGAAGGTGAACTCATCGATCTCGGCGTCAAGCACGGCATGATCGAAAAATCCGGCGCCTGGTACAGCTATAACGAGGAACGTATCGGCCAGGGCAAGGACAATGTGCGCACGTTCCTGAAGGAACACCCCGAAATGGCAGATGAAATCGACCAGAGATTGCGGGTCGAGTTGTTACCCAAACCCAAATCTGCAAAACCAATTGACAGTGAAGCAACCGACTCTAACCCAGATGTCGAACCCGAAATGGTGGAACTCCCCTAGCCTACCTATCCCACTCCACCTCATGTTGTTAACTGGCAGTGCCGCTGGGGATGAGTCTCTCCCCGGCGGCTTTTTTTTATTATTCGAGGTCGAATGACGCCGTCTGCATATGGAAGATAAGAAACAGCAAACCAGTGTTCGCAACAAGGCGATGGATTTGCTGGCGCGGCGCGAGCTGCGCGAGTTCGATAGCGATGAAATCACCGCGGCGATAGATTCGCTGCAGCGCGACAATCTGCTGTCGGATGAACGCTTTACCGAATCCTACGTTAGCCAGCGTTTCAACGCCGGCTTCGGGCCGTTGAAAATCCGTTACGAACTACGGCAAAAGGGGATTAGCGAGTCGCTTACGGACGAGTTTCTAGAGGCATATGCGGACCGCTGGGACCGGTTAATGCAACAACAGCGTGTCCGCAAGTATGGTGAAGCCATACCCGCAGATTATAACCAGCGTATGAAACAGGCGCGTTTTTTGCAAAATAGGGGTTTTTCTCCCGAGTCAGTCATGCGATTATTTCGCTAGTGCTCCTTAATTTAAAGAGTAAATGTGCGCCCGGGCTTTCCGGGCGCGATTAGTTTGCTTATATCTGATCGCTCAACATGACGACTAGCGCCGAGTTAAGAGAAACGTTTCTCAAGTATTTCGAATCGCATGGACACACCATCGTGCCGTCCAGCCCGTTGGTGCCCGGTAACGATCCGACGTTGCTGTTTACCAACTCCGGCATGGTGCAGTTCAAGGACGTATTCCTCGGCACCGACAAGCGCAGCTACGATCGCGCGACGACTTCGCAGCGTTGCGTGCGCGCCGGCGGCAAGCATAACGATCTCGAGAACGTGGGCTATACCGCTCGCCATCACACTTTTTTCGAAATGCTCGGCAATTTCAGTTTCGGCGACTATTTCAAGAAAGAGGCGATTCACTATGCCTGGGATTTCCTGACCAACGTCATCGGCCTGCCGGCTGAAAAGCTATGGGTAACGGTTTATGCCGACGACGACGAGGCGGCCGACATCTGGCTCGAGGATATCAAGGTCGA